>SOIS01000042.1 GCA_004375965.1 Candidatus Cloacimonadota bacterium
GGAGCGACATTTCTGTCGCGATTAACATATTCGCAGATTGAAGGGGCAGGTCTTGTTTACCCCGTTAGATATGGTACTTATCTAATGGGGCACCTGCCCTTACGTTATTTCTCATACTCCCATCGTCTATCTATTCTAAAAAAGCTTGACTTTCTTTTACTTCTTTTGTATAATGGGCTAGTAAGAGTGAAAATCTACTCGACTGACCTTCATTAATGTTAAACGCATATATTTCTTGAAATTACAGTAAATTTATTAAAATATAATATGAGGACTCTAAGAAGAACATATCCTTTTTCTGCTCTGGTAGGACAGGAGAATCTTAAGATCGCTTACCTCGTAAATATTATAAATCCCCATATAGGCGGGTTATTGATAAGCGGTCAAAAGGGTTCTGGAAAGAGTACATTTGTTCATTCCGTTGAATACATACTTCCTGAATATTCTTCAGTTAAAGGGTGTATTTTCAATTGTAACCCTGATTTACCTGAAACATACTGTTCGCTTTGCCTCGAGAATAAGAGAATAAAACCTGAAAAGAAAAAGGTGAAGATCGTCAATCTGCCGTTGAGTTGCACCGAAGACAGATTGATCGGGAGTATTGATATTGAAAAACTTCTTAAAGAGGGGAAAAAAGTAATCCAGCCCGGCATTTTAGGGGAAGCAAACAGAAATATCCTTTACGTGGATGAGGTTAATTTATTACCCGACCATCTTGTTGATGATATTCTTGATTCGGCTGCGTCTCATTGGAACACTATTGAAAGAGAAGGCATATCGATTTCTCATCCTGCTGATTTTGTCCTTGTTGGAACGATGAATCCCGAAGAGGGAGAATTAAGACCACAGATTCTTGATAGATTCTCTATCTCTGTAAATGTAAAGACAATAATGGTTAAGGAACTGCGTGCTGAAATAGTGAAGAGGAATATACTATTTGAGGAAAATCCTGAAGAGTTTTACGATATATTCAGGGAAGAAGATGATAAACTAAAAGAGGTCATAATCAGCGCGAAAGAGATATTTCGTGCTGTTGAAATTGATAATGAGCATATTTATGCAGTATCAGGTGCCTGTGCAGAATTAAAGGTTGATGGGCAAAGACCGGATATAGTTATAACAAAGACTGCAAGAACGATTGCTTCACTCAAACAAAGAGACTATGTCAACAATGATGATATACTGCTTGCTGCTGAGTTCACGCTTATGCACAGAACGCGAGATGGTGGATTGTTGGAACCTCCAGAGGCTGAGGAAATCAGGAAAGTATTCAGCAACTATCTCCGGTCCATTCCAAAAAGAGTTGATCAAAGAGAGTCAGAGCAAAAGAAATCCGATTCAAAAGACATTAACAAAGAGACCGGGAGTTTAGATTTTGTAAAAAACATAAAGTTTAAGAAAGAAGTATCGAAGTCTCAAGTAGGATACGTTTCAGCTAACGAAAAAAAAAAGTAAAGAAAAAACGGGTTCAGAAGAAAAATCTTAAATTAGGTATTTCTTATCCATCCAGCAAGAAACGAAGAGTTAAGAAGAAAGCAAGAAGAGCAGGTTTAGTTTATAGTCACTCTTATTCAGGACAACGCCTATTTCCTTCCATTAAGGACATTTTCGTTAGAAATAAAAATATTTTTCGCAGGTTGATAAAAAAGTCCAGGAGAAGAATCGGTATTTCATCACGAAGAACAAGGAGGAGAAACAGCACGTTTTCATCATTTTGCGGCAGGAATATTCGATTTATTAATTACAGAAAGGATGAAAATATTCTTGCTCCTGTTTCAACAATAAAGAATGCAATCTTTAAGAGGGGATTGGATTTTAGTAAAAATAGGCTTAAGATTAATAGCTCTGATTTTAAGGGATGGCAGAGACTGGAATTTGAAAGCATTACCCTGATTCTGTTAATTGATGTCAGTAGCTCAACGTTTCTGTATATTGATATATTTTCCAAAATATTGCAATCACTTGTCAGCTATTTTAACAAAAACAAGGACAGGATAGGATTAATCTCCCTGCAGGGTAAACAGGCACGGATACTTAATCATCCTACCCACAATTACAGAGTGATATTGAAAAGCTTGAAGAAACTGGAAATTCATGGGCAAACGCCTCTGGCAGATGGCTTAATAAAATCACTTTCAATGGCAAAAATAGAGAGATATAAGAACCAGGGTTCGAAAAGTATGGTTATACTGTTAAGTGATTGCTATCCAGAACCCATCACTGGAAAATATGGGAATATATTCGATGAGCCTGCTTATATCGATGCAATGAATGCAGCATCTCTTTTCAAAAAAAAGAAAGTATCTCTTATATTGGTTAAGCCCACAGATTTGGGTTCAGAAAAGAAAGCAAAACCGGGAGAAAAACTTGCACAGATTATATGTGAAAGAAGTGGAGGGAAAATATTAAGACTCAAGACTGTAAAACAATTTTCGACTAAAGGTGTTACTATTAGTATGGCGCGTATTGATTTTCAGAATGTCGTTAAGAGTATTGAGGAATCATTCTTTGCTAAGGGCTGAGTCAGCTGAATCTTTTATATCGTTAGGAGAAAGACATAGCATTCTCTCACCAATTTCTCTCTTGACATTATTTTGATTCTATTATACATTTACAATCGAGTATGTAAAATGATGAGGGTGTATAAGGAGTGTAAATAATGGGAAAAGAAATAATTACAATCGTTTCAGGATTACCCCGTTCTGGGACATCGATGTTGATGGGCATGCTTGAAGCCGGAGGGATGGAAGTTTTGACGGACTACATAAGAACACCAGACGAGGATAACCCAAAAGGTTACTATGAGTTTGAAAGGGTAAAGAAGATTGAGCGTGACCAGACATGGATGGAAGACGCCAAAGGAAAAGTCGTCAAGATGATTTCAGATCTTTTGAAGTACCTACCCCAAAGCTATACCTACAAGGTGATCTTTATGCGAAGAAAGATAGAGGAAGTTCTTGCATCGCAGAGCCAAATGCTTATCAGAAGAGGAAAACCTACTGACGCAGTTAGTGATGAGAAATTGGCGGAATTGTATCGTAAGCATCTAAAACAGGTCGAAGCTTGGATAGAAAAGCAATCCAACATCAATGTCATCTACGTCAGCTATAACGATATCCTGAAAAACCCGGTCGAAAATGCGAAAAAGATCAATGAGTTTTTGGGCAAAACACTTAATGTGGAAAACATGGTGAGTGTTGTTGATCAAGCGTTGTATCGACAGCGAAAGTAACTGCAGGGATTGTAAATGTTCGTATTTTCTTCAAAAGCCATCCATGGAATAATCTAAAGGAGGTTAGATGCCTATACATTTAAGGGCGAATAAAGGTGATTATGCGTCAACTGTTCTCTTGGTGGGAGATCCAGGTAGAACTGAAAGAATAAGTCAGATTTTAAAAAACTCAAAACCGGTCAACAAGAATAGGGGATTGTTAGGCTATACAGGAACATACAAGGATAAAAAAATTTCAGTGCAAACTACAGCAATGGGTTGCCCTTCAGCAGCAATTGTAGTTGAAGAACTTATTCAACTCGATGTTAAACGGTTTATTAGAATTGGTACATGCGGAGGAATTGGTGAGCATATTAAACCACTGGATATTATTGCAGCTATTGCAGCATCACCATTCGATGGCACAACGCGCACATATCTAAATAATGAACCACATGCCCCTTACGCAACATTTGAAATTTTAAAAACTGCCTATGATGTTGCACAGGATATGGGGATAAAAGTCTATTTCAGTGGTATTGCAAGTGTGGATGTTTTCTATAATCCATCGGCTGATTATGTACAAAAATTGAGGGAGAAAGGTATTGTTGCCGTGGAAATGGAAACGAGTTTAATCTATTACCTCGCAAATAGAAGTAAAAAGCAGGCTGCTTCTTTCCTGCTTGTTTCAGATATTGTCGGAGGCGGTGAGAAATTCACCAAATTTGTAACTGACGAAGCTCTCGCTAAAGCTATGGACCAATTGATACATTACGTTCTTGAAACGGCAATTTTATTTGACTAAAGACATCATTTGGCAAACAGATTCGATTAAGGAGGTGTAAGATGTATCCATTATTTGCATATGTTTGGATAGACATACTTGTGGCTATCATACTCGGGGCTGTCGGTGGGTTGGGTTTAGGTTTGTTGCAGGAAAAAGGCCTTGAAATGCCCCACTGGCACAGAGAGAATAGCGCAAAATTTGCTGATCTGGGCTTTGTCGCTGATGTGTTCATAGGTTCGCTGGCAGCGGTCATCGTCTATGCGCTTAATCCACCAGTTGGAATATTTCAATTGCTTGCTATTACTCTTACCGCAGGCATCGGTGGAAGCGCAATTCTGAAGAGTTATATCAAGGGCATAGAGGTAACGAAAAAGGCAAGCGTGGCTACGCAGAGTCAGCAAATCGCCAAAATCGCAATTGATAGGTTGAAGATCTACAAGAAAAGTGCCCCTAAAGAGTTGAAAGACATAGATGTGCGCGCTTTGGATACTCAGCTGAACAAGTTGCAAAAGGGCAGGTAATCGGTAAGTAGACTGTGTGTTTGCGGTCTTAAAAACAGCTTGACATCTATAGCAGTTTTCAGTATACTATTGTTAGACTGAGAAATAAGTCAGGAGTCTCAGGAGAGATATTAAATACCTCAGTGAAATATTGAGAAGAGAAAGAAGATAATTTATATGAAGTGGTAGTTTATAAGAATGAATAATGAAACACTTATTATGAAAGCAATAGATATATTTAAGATATCAAAGGTGTGACACTATGTTGGTAGAATTTTTCCCCATAGAAGATGTGGATTCTCGTGTAACACAAAAATCTCCAGGAGTATATCTTTTTTCAAGAGATGGAAGAACAGTAGCTTATGTTGGTAGAGCTGACAATGATATTCGCACGCAAATCAAACAACTTGTATGTGATGACTATGGATATCCCTATTGCTTTTTTGAATATACATCCTCTGCAAAAGATGCGTATGTTAAGGAATGTGAATATTACCACAAGTATGTTCCATCGGATAACACACATCACCCTACTCCTCCACCAGGGACAAATTGGAAATGCCCTGTAGTAGGATGTCCATTGCCGTAATTGATGTGATTTACTTATCTTTTCATTGTTTATTCGTCTCTAATTCTCCTGACCCCAAAAGATTCAAATGTAGTGATTTGACCGCACGTCACCAAAGTGGAAAGAATTTAGTATTGACACAACTTGAGTAATGTATATAATTTTATTTAGGAGGCAAAAATGAAATCTTTAATACTATTAATGATCATGGTTCTCATCATTAGCGGTTGCTCTTCGGTGATAAGGCCACCTGGACATGTCGTTGCATCGGAGAATAATTTTAGAAATGGGGTAAAGCAGTATGAACGGGGGCACATCAAACAGGCAATTCACGAATTTGAAAAGGCCATCGAAAAAGATCCTGTTAACTTCAAAGCCCATTTCTACTTAGGTCTCTGCTATAAACAGAAAGGCATAATGAAGACGTCCATTAAGTATTTTCAAAAGGCCATTGACCTTAATCCCAATGATGAGTCCTGGTTCATACAGGTGAAGGTAGAGATGGAGACTGCTGGTCCGAAAAAAGGAAAGGGAAAGGAAAAGTAATTTGTAAAATTCTATATGAAAGATATGAAAGAAAGGAAAGTTATCATAGTGCGAGGACGTGCAATATGTGGAAAAGGTGCACTGGTTTAAAACAGTAATGAAGTAATGTAATGGTAATGGGGACAGGGTAATGGGTAATGTGGGTAATGGGGTAATGGGGACAGGAGTAAACTTTTAAACTTTTGTAATGGGGACAGGAGTAAACTTTTAAACTTTTGTAATTTAAAATTTCTTTATTCTCCGAAAAAATTAATACCAGGAATAAATTAAAAAACTTGACTTTCATCTATTAATTGATATAGAAAAAGGAAAAGCATAATTGATGAAATATTTGTTTATCATTAATCCGATTTTTAGGGAAGTAGCAGAGATAGAAAATGCTCTTAGAGAGAGTTTCGCAAATACTTGTTATGAACTGATAAGAATAAAAGAATCTGATAATGAAGCGAAATATATAGAGAAAGTTATCTACCCAAGTTTAAACGCTGGACACCTCTGTGTTACTGCTGCAGGTGGAGATGGAACTGTTCGCAGTGTAGCGGAGGCGATTGTTAATTTACCCAGCAAAAATACCTTTATAACTATGGGCATTCTGCCTATCGGTTCTGGTAATATGATAGCGCGTGAGTTAGGTATTCCTGTAAATAATATTAAGAAATCCATCGAGCTTCTTTTAAATTATAAAACGATAAGAAATATTGATGTTCTCGAAATATGTGATAGTGGCGCGTTGAGAAGAAAAATCTGTGTCGCTTGTATAGGATTTCGGATTTCAGCAGTAGTAGCAGAAAGTTATAATAAATCTATAAAACGAAGGGGCCTTTTCTCTTATATATACCATATATTAAAGAGTTATAAAGATTTTGAAAAGATTAGATTTCAGAGAACAACTTTAGTATTTTTTGATAGGGAGGAAGTTGTAGATAAAGCGATATTACTTTCGCTTCAAAATCTCTCGGCTTGGGGCTACGGTGTAAAGGTTTGTAATGCCAAACCAGATGACGGATTGTTCAATTGTGTAATTCTGGACGGAAATAGAATAAAGACATTGTTTTATGCTCTTAGACTTTTTAGAGGAGCATTTCCTACAAGGCTTTTAGCAAAAAGAGTAACCATAATAAGAGAGCGAGAAGGAGTTATTCAGATAGATGGAGACACCTTTTATGCTGGCAAAGAACTATCCGTTAGGGTATTACCTGCATCACTGAACGTTATTGCAAAATAGTATTTTCTGAAGAATTCATGGGTCAGAGGAGTGAGTTTGGACAAGGCAAATGAGGAGTCTATCGGCTGGGAATCAGCATACAGAAAGCGTGCATACACCGAGCGAAACCCCCACGAGGATGCTGAATCTCTTAATCAACTATTCCAAACTCATCAATTACAACGGATTCTTGAAAGCACTAACAAGGGGAGATGATACTTGCAAATTCGCAATTCATCTTCCATTATAGTAACATGACAACAGAGTAAGGGCCATTGGCGTCAAACTGATACAAGTGCATAGATTACACAGATGCCAGAAGATAGAGTACGTATCGGTCTCACCTATTGTTTCAAATGTATATGATTTATGCTGTGTACAGAGGTTTGTTTGTCTCTTTAAAAAAACGTTGACTTTTGCTTTTTTTGTGGCATAATAAAATTGAGTATATTTTTTTATATTTTAAATTATTTAGCAATACAAAAAGTGAGCAAGAATCTGCTGAATTTGGTAAAATTGAGGAATAGAATTTTTCAGATAAGTAGCAGAGAAATAACAAGATTTGAAAGGATGGGTTAAAATGAGCGGTATTGTCGGCATTGTATCAAAAAAAGATTGCAAAGAAGACTTATTCTACGCCACCGACTATCATTCTCATCTTGGTACATCATATGGAGGAATAGCGATTTCAGACGGCAATAAAACACTTAAAAAAATTCACACCATAGAGAAGGCACAATTTAAATCAAGGTTTTCAGAAGATATTGATTTCATCAATATGCAAGGGAATACTGGTATTGGCGTTATTAGTGATAGAGATACACAACCATTAATAATGAGATTAAAGTTTGGGGAATATGCCATATGTGGAGCAGGATATATTAATAATCAGAATGAACTCGCCAATAGACTGATTGATGAAGGAGTGGTTTTTTCTGAGATGCCAAATGGCAAAGTAAATCAAATAGAATTAGCAGTCAAATTAATTAACAAAGGAAAAACTTTAGAAGATGGAATAGAACATATGCATGATCAAATTGAGGGTTCGCTGTCGTTGTTGCTTCTTGGCAAAGAAGGGATCTATGCAGCACGAGACAGGTATGGCAGAACGCCTTTAATTTTAAGTGAAAGAGATGGAGATATAATAATTGCATCCGAGACATGTTCGTATAAAAATCTCGGATTCAAAACAAAAAAATATTTAGGGCCCGGAGAAATTACACTCATAATCGACGGTAAGGTTAAACAGATAAAAAAACCTAACAATAAACTTCAATTGTGTACATTCCTCTATGTTTACGCTGGTTTTCCTGCTTCAGAGTATGAAGGGAAAAATGTAGAAGAATTCAGAGAATATTCCGGTACGCTCATTGCAAAAAGAGATAACGTGAATGTTGATTTTGTCTGCGGTGTAGCGGATTCAGGGACAGCATACGCTCATGGCTATTCATACGAGTCTGGCATACCAGTAAAGATACCTCTTCTTAAGTATACCCCTGGTTGGGCGAGGAGTTATGTACCTCCTTCGCAGGAAACAAGAGATCTGGTTGCGTTAATGAAACAAATAACTGCAGACACGTTGATAAAAGAACAAAAAATGGTAATAACAGAGGATTCAATCGTGAGAGGGACACAACTAAAAAATTATCTGCTTGTAAAATTGTGGGATGCAGGAGCAAAGGAGATTCACGTGAGACCTGCGTGTCCTGCACTCATGTTTCCATGCAAGTTTCTGTATTCCACAAGGCAATTGGACGAGTTGTTTGCACGGAGAATAATTAAACGAATGCATGGTGAACATATAAAAAATGTTGAAACTTACCTTGACCCTGATTCAAAAGAATACAATACGATGTTGAAAAATATGGAAAAGGACTTAAACGTAACGTCTTTACGTTACCAAATGCTTGAAGATATGATTTCTGCTACGGGTTTACCAGAAGAAAGTTTATGCACATATTGCTGGACAGGGAAGGAAAACATTTAATTTCAGTGGAGCCTTGCGGGGTAAGGATGTCACAAGTGCACAGATTACATAGATGACAGAGGACAGGGTAAACACAGTAGGAAGTATGCAATAGAGAGTAGGAAGAGGGATAAAGGGTTAAATTATAGGGAATAAAGAAAAAGTGAAGATACAAATAAAAACATTTGTTTGCCTATTAGTCTTATTGCTTCAATTGATCTTATTAATCTGAGTGGTTAATTGAATCAAAGAAGATAATACACACAGGAGTTTTATGGCAAAAAGTTTTTTTGAGGTCGAGATTTCGCGGCGTGATTTTCTAATAAAAGCGGGTATCTTTTTTGCAAGTATAGGTTTAGGAAAAGAGCTATTTGCTTTTTTTGATGGGGAAAAGAGTCTAAAGTTGGATAAAGGGTCATTGCGGGAGGCAATGTTTTACAAAAAACTTAGTAAGGACGTGGTCCAGTGTGAGGTCTGTTTTCGTCATTGTGTACGAAATGAAGGTCAAAGAAGTTTCTGTCGCAATAAGATAAATATTGATGGTATATTTTATAGTTTGGTTTATTCAAGACCTGCAGCCGTTCATATTGACCCGATAGAAAAGGAACCTGCTCTTCATATGTATCCTGGGACCGACATTCTTTGTTTTGGTACTGCTGGTTGTAATTTCCGCTGTAAATTTTGTCATAATTGGCATCTTTCACAGAGGTCGATTGAGGATATGGATTATATCTATGAACTTACACCAGAAGATGGTGTCGATATTGCAATAAGAAAGAAAATACCTACACTCTCCTTTACCTATAATGAACCTACATCATTTTATGAATATGTTTATGATATGGCTAAGGTTGCAAAGGAAAAGGGGCTCAACATACTTTTCCATTCAAATGGTTCAATGAACCCTAAGCCGTTGAAAGAGTTGCTAAAGTATACCGATGCAGTTACCATTGATTTGAAGGGGTTTACCGAAGAATTTTATAAGAATACTTCTTCTGCTAAATTGGAACCAGTTAAAAGAACATTAAAGATTATAAAAGAAGAAAAGAAGTGGCTTGAGATTGTGAATCTTCTTATTCCAAGTTTGAACGATAATCCTAATGATATAAAAAGGATGTGCCTCTGGATTAAGGAACACTTGGGTGATGATGTACCATTACATTTTTCCCGCTTCTTTCCAAATTATAGACTCACAAACATATCCGCAACACCCATAAAAAGTTTGGAAAAGGCACACCAGATTGCCAAAGATGTTGGTTTGAAATATGTAACGATTGGTAATGTGCCTGGTCATAGGTTTAACTCCACTTTCTGTCCTCATTGCCAAAAACGTATAATCCATCGTGTCCATTTTCAGATCCTGAAGAACAGTGTAAAGAATGGTAAGTGTAAATTCTGCGGTTATCCGATTTCAGGGATCTGGTAATTATAACATTTACTCCCTCTGTTTCTTCCTCAAAGAAACTTAGATAACACAGGCTGAGTTTAAGTTTTGGCAATGACGATTTTTGGAAAGAGTTTTCTAAAAAAAGGTTTATGAAGACACGCACTATCTCTGCAATACTTACAATGGGCTTCAGTGGTATTGTTGCCCAAGTTTTGCTCTTGAGGGAGCTTTTAATAACCTTTCAAGGCAATGAATTGTCAATAGGGATTATTCTGGCAAACTGGCTTATCCTGGAGGCATTTGGTGCCTTCTTTTTAGGAAAGAAGATAGAGAATCGTAAGTATAAGATTGAAGTGTTTGTTGCATTCCAATTGCTTTTTTCCCTTTCCTTTCCTGTTGCGATATATTTAAGTAGAACCCTAAAGGGGATTATAGGTGTCACTTCTGGTGAGGCATTAGGTATATTACCAATGTTTTTTTCATCCTTTTTTATCCTTCTTTTTGTAAGCATTTCACATGGGGCATTATTCACTTTTGGTTGTTCGATATACGATTCCGTTGATAAGGGTTCTAAAGGTGCAACATCAATAGGCAAAGTCTATATTTACGAGACCATTGGTACCCTTATAGGTGGTATCCTTTTTACCTATCTTCTTATTCCTTATTTTCATTCTGTGAAAATCGCCTTAGGAATTGCACTATTAAATCTCATTATGTGTCCTATTCTATTAGGACAATTTTGGCGTAATGCGCAGATTGTAACCAAGATTTTAGGATTTATATCTGCGGTGCTTTTGCTTTTATTGTGTCTTATATTATGTACAAATGGTGCAGATATTATTCAAAGACTTTCAGTAGCAAAACAGTGGAGAGGACAAAATGTCCTGCATTACGAGAATTCTATCTATGGTAATGTCGTGGTTACAGAAAGAGAAGAGCAATATACCTTCTTTTCTGATGGTATTCCCGTAATCACGACACCGACTCCGGATATATCATTTACAGAAGAATTTGTGCACCTACCTATGCTTTACCATCCCAAACCAAAGGAAATACTTATTATCAGTGGCGGGGCAGGAGGTATAATAAATGAAGTCTTAAAATACCCTATAGAGAGAATTGACTATGTTGAATTGGATCCACTAATATTGGAAATGGTAAAGAGATATTCTACACCTCTGACAGATACTGAACTCGCCTCCCCCAGGTTAAAAATCCACTATTTGGATGGTAGATATTTTACTATAAATACCCTCAATAAATATGATCTAATTATGATTGGATTATCCAATCCCCAAGACCTGCAGGTGAACCGCTTCTTTACCAGAGAATTCTTTTTACTCGCCAAAAGCAGACTAAAACAAGAAGGTATATTAGTGATTAACCTGCCTGGATCTTTAACTTACTTAGGTGAAGAACTGAAGAACCTTAATCGGTGTATACTAAATACACTCAAAAATGTCTTCTTATATATAAAGATAATTCCTGGAGATGGTGCAAATCTATACCTCGCTTCCCAATCTAAAGAAATTTCTTTAATCAACGATAAAGAACTCATTCAGAGGTTAAACAAAAGGGGTATAAAGGTAAATCTACTGACACCACCTTACATTGAATATAAATTGCACCCACGCTGGATTGAATGGTTTCTGAGTTCACTTGAACAGAGTACTGACAGAATAAATAAAGATTTCCATCCTCTTGGTGTATTTTACAGTCTTTCCTATTGGAATGCGCTTTTCTCACCTAACCTCAGGGGGCTATTTAGATATTTTGAGAGAACAAGTCTGCAAATTTTTATTACTTTTCTAATAGTATTCACACTCTTGTTTTTATCTATTCGAATTAAGATCAAGGGCATATCTAAGTCGAGCATTACAATATGTATAATTACCACAGGTTTTGCAGGAATGCTATTTGACCTAATCCTAATCTTTGCCTTCCAGATACTATATGGTTACGTATTCTACTGGATTGGCATAATAGTCACGGCACTTATGGTAGGGGTTGCTGTAGGAGGTCAAATAGCAACTTCTCTTCTGGAGCGCATAAAAAAACACTTTATGCTTTTTTCAGGAATAGAATTATCTATAATTGGTTTCTCCATTGTCCTTCCTTTAATTTTTCTTAAGGCTGACTTTTCTTCAAGCGGACCAGTCTTATTTCTTCTTCTATCATTTTTTTCTGGACTGCTGATTGGGCTTGAATTTCCTCTGGCAAATAAGATATACTTATCTATAAATAGTAAGCAAGAGTTTAGAGGCACTGCTGGTCTACTCTATGGAGCTGATCTGTTTGGTGGATGGCTTGGTGGAATTCTTGGTGGTGTTGTTCTTTTACCAGTTCTTGGCCTATTAGGGACCTGTGTTGTAGTATTTATGTTCAAACTGAGCAGTTTTATTATACTTATCAGTTCCGCCTCCACATTCAGAAAAATGATTTCTTTGAAATAAGAATAGTGAAATAACGGTGTCAGTAATAGGTGTTCCTTATTAGAAGGATATTCTTTAGAAAAGAGATACTTGTGGGGAAGGCAAGCAACAAGTGGATAAAAATTTTAAAATAGTATGTTAATAAAAAAATACTAAAATATTTTTCGCAGTACTAAAATAATAGGCAGGTAGGAAAAGATGTAAGATGGAAATAAAAGAGGACCGAACAGAGCAGGAAGATTGAATGAGAGAGAGGAAGTGTGGGAGGAACGGAGTTCGATGAAATTTTAAGTCTCAGAAAAGAGAGGGTTTGACCATGGCTTTGCATAGATTTTGGTGGACATCCTTGACTGTAATTCTTATTTTTATTGGTTTGTATGTCGTTTTTGCAATTGTTTTAATGC
The DNA here is from genome assembly GCA_004375965.1 of Candidatus Cloacimonadota bacterium. GTDB lineage: Bacteria > Hydrothermota > E44-bin80 > E44-bin80 > E44-bin80 > SOIS01. The sequence goes on from SOIS01000042.1 coordinate 13,006, forward strand.
TTTTTCAATCCCGTCTTATCTTTTTCCCAAATTTTCCAACGCGTGAAGTTAAGTATACTCCTGATGAAATTGGATTATCCTACGAAGTGGTTTGGTTTGAAACTACTGATGGTGTAAAGCTTTCTGGCTGGTTTATTCCAGCCGAGAAACCAAGAGGAGTAATTCTTTTCTGTCACGGTAACGCTGGCAACATCTCGCATCGTCTTGAGTCTATCCAAATATTCCATCGTCTCGGGCTTAGCACATTCATTTTTGACTATCGCGGGTATGGACAAAGTGAGGGAAAAGCTAGCGAGAAGGGTACGTATCTCGATGCAGAAGCAGCATGGAACTACATTATTCAGAAACGGAACATTGTTCCGTCCGATATCATTATTTTCGGAAGGTCTCTCGGCGGTTCAATTGCTGCATGGCTTGCACAGGGTCGCATGCCAAAGTCGCTTATCATAGAATCAACATTTACTTCTATCCCAGACCTAGGTTCAGAGTTATATCCTTACCTGCCAGTAAGATCGTTCGTGCGTTTTAACTATAACACATTGGAATATCTACGCCACGTGAATTGCCCTGTTCTTGTCGTACATAGCAGCGGCGATGAAATGATATCTATTAGTCACGGTCACCGGCTTTTCGAGATTGCAAATGAGCCAAAGCAATTTCTTGAAATTAAAGGTATTCACAATGAGGGAATTTTTACTTCGGCAAAGCATTACGAAAGTGGTTTAGAATCCTTTATTTCGAAGTACACTGGAAAGGAGAGAATAGCAGGTTCTAATTTTATTTTTTAAGACACCAGAGAGCAGCCTTTTTCATTAAATCCCAATCTGAACCCCTATCATCAAATTTATCGGCAAAGTTTACACTATCCCTGTCACTATCCTCCTCGAATTCAGGATGGGGACCAATGATGAAAACCCTACCGGAACCATAATTAAATGCAGCTATTGATGCCTTGTTTCCAATATTATATTTCCCTAAAATATTGATTTCAGCGTTGTCGTTAGGAATAAATGCAGGACCCCAATAGTAAAGTATCCACGCTGAATCAGGCTCTGATTCTGTTATTGGATGGGTAGAGTCGACAATGTTCACTTTGCACATTCCATAGTCAGGGTAAGGGATAATTTCATCAAAGGGACCCTGGGTCGTGCCAGGGAATATTCCTAAGGGCGTCATGGGAAGTTGATTCCCCTGCCAGATGATCTTTTCACCTGTAAAGTAGGCTCCACCACAAATCCCAATATAACCTCCTCCATCGCTGATAAAATTTTTTATGTTCTCCTTCCCTTTTGAAGAAATATCTTGCCCATACTGATACATATCGCCACCAGGAATGCACAGGATTTTAAAGTTGTCGAGCCCCTGGGTGTTAATATTCTCCGCAGTCACATATTTGACTGAGTAGCCCATCCATTGAAACATATTCATAGTTGCCTTGATACAATCTTCGTCGGCACCTTGATCTGCATAAAGGGCTACATCGCCGCTTATTTCCGCTATCGATGGACTCTTGCAATTGGTGAGCAAAAAAAGCGGCAAAAAAAAGAATAACCGACTAAACAGCCATTTCTCCCCTTTCTTTGTTGCTCTCATTTCATCCTCCTTTTATAAGGTCAAGTTACACTTGATTACACAAATTTTTTATACAGAACCTAATAAATGGAATCATATTTTTATCGTTTTACCTGGTTTCCTTTAGATTTGCCATCTTTAAGGATTGAATCAACGAATTTGTTTACTTCCGGAGTCAAGAATTCCCAATACTCCAAGCAGATCTTTTTAGCCTTCAGACCAACCCAGTTATCTGGCAGTAATTCTAAAGGCAACATAGGATCATCGAGCGCAATATCAATAAATTCTGCAGTCACTCTAAACCTTTGTGCAAAACATTCTCCTGAATCTATCATTTTCTTTTTCTTTATTTTTTCCTTAAGTATCGAAAGAAGAAGTGAGTATTTGTTTAAAAATTCCTTATAGCGATTCTCCAACCCATGTATGTTCCAGGCTTTTGCTGTTAATTTCCGACCTTTACGCTGACCGGTATATTTTGCCTCAAAGGTCTCCACACACTTTGTTACCTCGAGCTTTTTGAAAAGACTTGCTAACTCTTTTTTGAGATCATATGGTGAAATCCACAGAGAACTACTCAGACTTCCAAAACCAATACTACGCAATTTTTTTCTCAGTGTGTCCCGAATGTGACGCACTTCTTCAGGTATCGAATATACAAGAAGCCTCCATTTTTTATCCCATGGATTGTAGTCTCTTTCTAAAGCCCAGCGTTGTCCTGCTAACATCCACTCATTTCCCTTTTTAGTGAGAGAATAGTAGCTCTCTCGTCCTTTCTTACGGCTCCTTATCAGTCCCTGCTTAGACATCCGTGAGAGCGCAAGACGTATAGCATTACCTGAGAGGCCAAATGGGGTGAGAAGTTTAATCAAGTTACCGGCACGGATCTCTCCCCCGCGAGGGTTAATGTAGCCTCCAAACAAAGTAAAAATTATAGTTGTAGTCCTGATCGGTTTGCTCTTATGTTTTAATTTTATATTTCGTATTTTTTGCGACATACTAAATTATAACATAGTTTTTTAATTTTGTCAAGTGTTTTTTTGAAATATTTATGATTCTCGAGTAATTGAGAATTGGGAATCAAAAGGTTAAAATCATCATTTCAGAATGTAAAATGATATAAAAAGTTAAGTATTATATTACTTATTATGTTATTGAATTATAATAAAGGGAAAGTTTTATAGGAGACATAAGAAATCATTTGACAAAGATGGAAAAATTAAGTAAATATAAACAAAGGAGGTGATAAGATGAAAATTACCATTATTTATGATAATGAAGCAGCAGAGGTTGGTCTCAGGGCTGACTGGGGTTTCTCCTGCCTTGTTGAGGCATACAATAAAAGAATACTTTTTGATACTGGTGCAAATGGCACTCTACTTCTCGAAAATATGAAAAAACTTAACATAGATCCCACAATGATTGACGAAGTTTTTATTTCCCATGCTCACTGGGATCATATGGGTGGTCTTTCAGATTTTCTTTTGATAAATCCCATAAAAGTCTATATTCCGTCATCATGCCCGGAACCGCATGGTGCAGGAGAGGTGTTTAAGGTAAAACAAGCCCTTAAAATCCATGAAAATATTTTTTCCACTGGTGAACTTAAAAATAGGGAGCAATCTCTCGTTGTGAAAATGGAAAAGG
>SOIS01000023.1 GCA_004375965.1 Candidatus Cloacimonadota bacterium
TTGTGCGTAAGAACGATTAGAAGCTAAAACCGTAACTGTTGGAGTAGAACATCCTGAATAAAGTCCTAAGTACTATCCAACAGTACTTTCTTTAACGTAAATCTCAAAGATGCTGTTTTTAGCTTTGTCAGTTTCGTGTAAGATACGAACTTGGGCCCAGATGTATCTCTCCTTTGGGTGTATTAACCTGAAAACGCTTAATAGCCAGAACATTGGCTTACCTCCCTTGATATTTGCAAGCTTTTATGGCAGTTTTCTTATTGATGTTTAAGCTTTTGGCTATTTGTTGATAGGACATTCCGAGCAAGCGTAGTTGGGTTGCTTTTTTGGATAGTTTTTGATATAAATAGGGTTGGTGGACAGGGAATATTTTAATATGTGCGGTTATTTCACCAATGGTTCGAATTGGTTGCAACCGCGTCCGCCACTCATACCAACCCAAACAGAAAAGCATCTCTGGTTATGAAACCGGTGCATCTTTACCATCTATAAAAACCCCAGTTCTGTTATAGGGTATTATTTGAGGAGGCAAATCATAAGAGACTTCAAAGGGGCCATATTTGGCGAGAGGCTGTATGATCCGACGATGATTAGCAAATTCGCAAACTCGATAATCTGTTGGGAGATATTGCTTCTTCATGTATGAGATACTGATCATAAATCGTTTCACAAGCATAGGAAATGATGTAGAGGGGGGTTGACAATACACTAAAAATAGTGTATAATTGAACAAAAGGCAGAATGTATGAAGTAATCTTTTACTTAGATAAACGAGAAAGATGTCCTACAGAGGAATTCTTAGACCAGCTGGAATTGAGAATAAAGGCAAAGGTTGAGAAATGGATGGAAAAACTCGGAGAGGAGGGGCCGAACTTACCAAGACCATTTGCGGACGTTGTAAGAGGCAAAATTCGGGAGCTGAGAATTAGCTTTGGTTCAAATCACTATCGGTTTTTGTATTTTTTCTTCGGTAAAAAAGTTATTATTACCCACGGTTTCTCAAAGAAAAGTGATAGAATTCCTGTAGGAGAGATCGAAAGAGCAGAGCGAAGTATGCGAGATTTTTTGCAAAGACATGAAAGGGGTGAGATTGAATTATGAAAGGCGTAAGACGATTTAAAGACAGGTTGAAAAAGGATTTAAGAGATCCGGAATTTCGCAGAGCATTTGATGAAGAAGAAGTCTGTGTCTCTTTGGCTATCCAGATAGCTAAAATCAGGCAAAAGAAAAACATAACTCAGCAGGAATTAGCTAGACGATTACAGACTACTCAACAGAATATATCTCGATTAGAAAATATTGATAATAGAAGTTGTTCTTTAAAAACATTGATTAAGGTTGCTCATGCACTAGATAAACGGTTGAAGGTTGAACTTGTTTAGATTGACCGGAGGTCAAAATTCAATTATTTCTTTCCTCTCTAAACGTTAGAGCAACATTCCACTCATCAGTTTTACTTTCCATGCCAAAGATGGTGATATCAAAGTTGCAATTAGATATTCACCTATAATTGTTTCGTAGCCTTATTCCGTGTATCCACGACTTTGGGATCCAGGTTTTCATACCAGTATCAACCAATATAGCTCTATCAGCTCTGTGTAAGATACGAATTTGGGCCCATATAT
>SOIS01000037.1 GCA_004375965.1 Candidatus Cloacimonadota bacterium
AAAATGTCAAAGGTTAAAGCTGTTGCTTTGTTTTCAGGTGGGCTTGATAGCATACTCTCCGTGAAGATCATGCTTGAACAGGGAATTGATATATATCCCATCCATTTTATAACTCCCTTTTTCACATCTTTAAAGACTGGTTACAAAATAGAAACGCGACAAGTGAACGAAGAATTCGGAATCCCCTTGAAGGTTAAATTCTTAGGAAAAGAATACATTCAACTTGTGAAGAAACCCCATTACGGATACGGAAAAAGTATGAATCCCTGTATAGACTGCCGAATTTTTATGTTCTGTAGGGCAAAAATATATATGGAGGAGATAGGTGCTGAATTCATTATCACAGGAGAAGTGTTGGGAGAGCGTCCAATGACCCAGAACAAAAAGGCAATGAAACTCATAGAAAAGGAATCAGGGCTCGATGGAAGAATAGTGAGACCACTCTCTGCAAAATTACTTGAACCTGCAATTCCAGAACAACAAGGAAAGGTGAAAAGGGAGAAACTCCTTGCCATTGAGGGTCGCTCAAGAAAACTGCAGATAAAGTTCGCGAGAGAGCTTGGTATATCTGATTATCCTACTCCTGGGGGAGGGTGTCTTTTAACTGACTCAAATTTTGCGAAGAGAATACGTGACGCATTTAAGCATAACGAAGATTCTCTGAAAGAGATTAACCTGCTTAAATATGGAAGGCATTTCAGGCTCTCCAGTGGGTCCAAGGTAATTGTTGGGAGGAATGAGAAAGAAAATAGTATTATACTCGCTTTCAAGCATCTATCTTCCATATGTTTAGAAGCAGATATTGTCCCTGGTCCCATAACATTACTTCTCAGGTCAACAGGAAAAACGGATTTAGAAAATGCTGCCTCTATCTGTCTTAGATACAGTGATTGTGAAAAAGAAGGAGGAAAGGTAGTATACTGGCAGAAAAAGAATGAGGAAGTGTCTATAATTATTGAGAAAATGGGAAAGGAAGAAATTGTGAATATGAGGATTTGAATGAAAGATGTCTATGTCAAAGGGAAAACACTAAACCATATATTAACAGGGATGAAAAGAGATTGGAAAAAATGTTTTAATTCTTTTGTTTTTTTAACTCTTATATTTTCTTCCAATCCCTGTTAGGTTTATAAATTTATTCCTGTTTAGAATACTTTATTATCATTTTTTGATCTTCAGGGGTAATTTTGGTAAAGAAGATTCCAATATCAAACGCACCACTCTCCTTTACCTCCAACCTTACCACCTTTGCTTGTGCGGAAATCTTTTTTTTCTTTAAAGGTAATTTAATTGTAATATCGAGGATGGAAGAGATTGGTATTGGTTTTTCATGTTCAAAAAGCAGCCCTCCACCACCAACATTTTTCATCTTCGCAGTCTTCACCGTTGTTTCATCCACTATCTTATATAAAATTTCCCAGTCTGCGGCACTGCGGGAAAATTCCCTCTTTTCTCTAAAGAAGACATATGCCCTGTTTTTCCCATCATTTTTTGCACTTAAAAGTGCTGTATCTGCGTTTTCCACAACTCCTTCCGGTGTACTTCCATCAATCCCAAAACTGGCAACGCCAGCACTAACAGTGAGGTAATAATCTTCTTCAGGGAGAAAGTTCACTTTTGCAATATTTGTTCTTAATCTCTCCGCTGCTTTTACTGCTTTTAAGCCCCTTGTCTCAGGTAATATAATTGCGAATTTGTCATTCTCAAATCGACAGGGATAATCAACCTCTCGCAATCCCGCTTTGATGCTCTCTGCGAATCTCCTTAGAACCTTATCTCCAAATGCACGACCTTTCAGTTCATTGCATTTTTTGAAATCATCAATATCTACAAGCATTATAGAGAGGTCGAGCCTGTATCTTTTTGCTCTTTGAATCTCCCTGTATAAAGTTTCAGAGAAAAACCGTTTATTGTATAGACCGGTAAGTTCATCTGTAATTAATGACTTCTCAAGTTTCTCAAACATCTCTATCTCTATTATCTTGGGATTTCTCATTTGCTTGTTGACTGCGATGAAGTAATCAAGCATACCAACCCTTAAACCAACCGGTCTCCCAAGAGTTTCACTCATTTCCCTTCTATGTTTAAGAATATCAGTCCATATTATCTCCGCTTCTTTTGGCTCAATATCTAAATGTGTAAAAACATTCAAGAGATTCGAAAACACTCTATCTCCATTCTGTTTCATAATTGCTCTTACCTTATCAATCAGCCACTCCTGAGTTTGTTCATTCTCTTGAAGAAGATCTACTATTTCTCTAAATAATCTCTTTTTTTTCATAACCTTAGCCCCCTCGTTTATTTTTTTGTTCTTCATCGCAAAGATAACGTAAAGTTATTATTTATTAAACATTCATCACTGCGTTGGATGTTGTCATTGCTCGCCCCGTGAAATACTATCATTTTTCTTTCAGTTTCTATTTCATAGGGCGAGTAATCTCTCATATTCTCTACAGAAGCAATCTCGGTTTTCTATCATACATCATACATCCTACATATCTTACTCTTTTTCTCTCAACTCTCTACTCTTTACTACCTTCTCTGTCTTCTGTTTTCTATCTTTTTCTTTTCCATTAGCTACAAGCCATACGCTAACGGCTATAAGCCATATGCCATTTGCTTCCGTATTCTGGCCTGCCAGACGAAGCTTTAGAGCAGTCTGGCGGAGGTGTGTAGGAATCGAACCTACCGTCCCCGACTGAGGACAGCTGGATTTGAAGTCCAGTAGAGACACCAGCCCCTATCCACCTCCAATTAACTTTTTACATTCTATTATAAAAGATTTTTACATTTTCGTCAAGGAAAAAAATTCACCCCCATATCCTTTTCCTCCATTCCTTATTTGACAGGATAACAGGATGTTCAGGATTAATGTATCTTCTAAACCTGCCTGCCCCAGTCAAATTTTGCTTGCATTTCATATAAATCTATGTTATAAAATATTAATTCGAGAAAAAATGAGAGAAAGTAAACTCAGAACTTGGAACGAAAGAAAATTCTGAGAATTTTATTTCTTATATCTGAGTCTGATCCTAGTTTTTTGATTAAGGAAAAAGAAGAAAAAAGGAAGAAATTTGAAGCAAGATAAATATATTCCAGGTATTTACAATTATTGTGACAGGTGGTGTGAAAGATGCCTTTTCGGCCATAAATGTTTGCTGTATGCCAAAGAGCAGAAACGACTTGCCAGGCACCAAGCTAAAGGTGAAGAACCTTATGACTGGAACACCGTGATGCAGGATATCAAAGAAGACTTTGACGAAACTCTAAAGCTACTATATAAGATTGAAGAAGAACAAGGAATTGACCTTAATGCATTACCAGAAGAAGAATATAAAAAATATGACCCCAGTAATCACCCTCTTATGAAAACTGCTAATGGCTACTTAAATGTGGCACGAAAATTCCTTGAAAATATAAGGAAAACAATACAAAAGGAGGGAGTGGATCTTACCAGAAGGATTGAAATAATACCATCTGCCAAAGGCGATATGGCAACACTCAAGGAAATTATCTCAAGCTATGAAGTTATATCATGGTATCATACACTTCTACCTGTTAAGATTCACCGTGCATTGAAAAGTAAAATGGAAAGGCATACAGGCGAGTTTTCACAAAGTGATGCAGATGGAAGTGCAAAAGTCGCTTATATAGCGATTACGAAATCAATGAATGCCTTAAAGGTTATTTATGACTGGGATGAAGATCTTAAGGATAGTGCATTAACACTACTGGTTGAAATTGAAAAACTTCGCAAAGGCGTCGATAAAGAATTTCCTGGTCACCACACATTCAAACGTCCAGGATTCGATGACTGACTCAATCTCTTCTCAGATTGAAATCTACTGTTGGTATATCTTATGTCAGGCTAAAGCCTGCAGCTACCAAAATCCGTTTACTCGGATTGGCTTATTGCTTATGGCTGATAGCTTATAGATGATTGATTAAAACATAAGCCATTTACTAATAGCAATACGCAAAAGGGCAGACACATGGGTCTGCTCTTGTAATAACTTTCAAAAAGGAAATTAGAAAAGAACGCTTCAAAAAAAAATTAGTTCTATTTAAAGGATGCTAATGGGTAAATTTCGAAATTTTTTCTTTGTATCTTTAAACTTATGCCCAAATTTTGGTTCATCTTACAAAGATATCTACCCTGTTTGTCTTTACCTTACCGACGGAAGCATAGCCGGCTGTGTAAATTACCACACCTTTTGGTAGAATGATTTTTTCGCTTAGAATCTTCGCTATATTATTAGCTCTCTTTTGTGATACCGTCTCATCTGTGGAGTATGCTTTCACTGATATTCTTCTAATGAATTTTTTCCTTACTATATCGCAAGCCTCTGTCAAGAGATTCATTGCTTCACTCCTAATGTCAGATGAATTAGGTTCAAAGACCACCCTTCCGTCAAGCCTTATGATCCAATCCAATTGTTCCTTATAGAGTATTCCCTGGACTCTGATTGCCCTTCCTAACACCCTTGACCTATTACCAAGTTTGTCTACTGCTGTAGCATAGTACGTGAATGTTGAACCAACATCTATCATTACGCCTTTATCTCCACGACCATCCCAGTAAATCCTCTTTGTTGGCCTTCCCTCCTGTGAAAATGTCTTGAAAACCGTCCCTGCTGCGTCAGTTATTACTAGTTCCCATTCTGCAACATCGTGTCCATAGAGTGGATGAAAAAGTGCTACCTCACTATTACTGATTCCCGTAAGCCAAGGATGGTAGAGCTGGTCACTCGCCAGTGTTGGAAGCGGTGTACTTGCAATATCAGAATTTTTTATTAGCTCTTTATCATATATAAATCCTTTTTCCCCTGCAAAGGATCCTATGATTTCAAAGATATCAAAGTCGAGCAGCATTTCGGGTTTTATTTCATCAATAGTCCCTCTGTATTCTCCTCTTACCTCTTCTTCAAAGGTTCCCACACCTTCACCCCCTTCTTCCTCTGTTCCCTGTGCTAACAGAAGAGGATAAGATACTAACAGTGCGAATGATATTAATAAACTAAATATTATCTTTTTTCTCATACATCTCTCCTTTTGTTACTTTATCACAAACCTTATAGTAATCACACCCCATTGGGTCTCCTGAATAACATCGGTAGGAAGTGCTGCAAACTTCCACTGTTCCAATGCTTTCTTAGCAGAATTGTCCCATGAAGCAGAACCACTCGTTCTTTCTATAAATGCATTCCTTTTCACAATACCGCCTGGTGTTACCCAGAACCTTAGCTGTACAACTGCTGATATCCCTCTTTCCTCAGCCCATTCAGGGTACGGTGGTAAAACCTTTTTAAGTATCTTTCTGCTTGAAAGCGGACCAGTAATACTAACGGTTGGACCGGAATATTTTCCTGCATCCTTGATTTTCATTCCCTCATCTTTTTTTCTTGTAATGGGGGCAACAGCCACTCTTTCAGGCATCTTGGAAACCGGTTCTTTTTCCAGCTCAAGCGGTGCTTCTATTCCGCTTCCGCCTGGAGTAGTGAAAAGACCAAGCTGTCCTCTTCTTGGTCCTCCCCCTTTTTCCTTTATAACAATGGGGGGTGCTGACAGTATCTCTTCCGTTGTTTTTTGTGAGGTTCCAACCCTGATAATGTCAGTCACACCACCCTCTGCTCCCTCAAAGTCATCATAAGCCTCTAAGTCAATAGCTGTTTGTGACCGATCGATATCTTTACTTGAAAGGTCTATACCTTTTGTCTCATCCACACCTGGAACGGGTGGTAGGGATTTTAACATCTCACTAACTTCATCATGTGTGGCGGACACATCCTTTTCCTTTGAGAAGATATTCTTTAATGCCTGAAGTGGACTTATTGTAGGTGGTGCTTTTACAGAACTCGGCGGTAATGTTTCGTCAATAAACTCTACAATCTCAAGCCTCTCAAGTGGAACAGTACTCTGCCTGTGGATTATAAGAAAGAAGAGAAAGCAATGGAATGTGATAGAGAGGAAGAAATTGAAAATAAATGACCTTTCATAAAATCCGAGTGTTAAACGCATATCTCATCGCCCCCTTTATCTTCTCTGCACAGTTCCAACAGAGATACGTTGTGCACCAAGTTTTTTTGTTGTTGATATAACAGATATCACAACACCGTGTCTTACTGCCCTGTCTGCCTTTATTATAACCAGCCTATCTGGATGTGCATCAATTTCCTTCTTCAGATACACTGAATAATTTTCAAAAGGAACCACCTTTTCATTGATGGAAATCTTGTTTATATTATCGGGACTCAGGGCTGGAGTTATTGTCACCGTTATATTTGCAGTCTGCCGTGGCTCTACTGTTGCAGCCTTTGGAAGTATAATATTCAACGGAGATGTAATCATCATAATAGGTGTGGTCACCATAAGAACAACAAGTAATGTAAACGATACATCAGCGAGTGGGGTAATCATTATTTCTGCTTTTGGTATCCTTGTTACTCTTTTCATACCAGTAACCTCCTTTTACTTCCTATACAACACATTAGATTATTTCCGTTTCCCTCTTTTCCTTTTTAAGAGTGCTAACTTTAGAGCACCTTTCTGTTTTGCAAGGTCAAGTATTGTTACGACGCTCTGATGGGGAACATTTTCATCAGCACTTACAATGACAATTCTCGATGTGCTCCTTGCAAGAAGTTCTGCGAGAAGTTGTGGGAATTCCTCCTCACTTACAGATTCGTTGTTTAGCAGAATCTGACCCTCCTCTGTTATATGCACATTAACCTTAACTTCTGTTTCCTTTTTTTGACCACTCGCTTTTTTTAATGAAGGTGCAGAAATGGTAATTCCTGAATGATAAATCATGGGTGCACTCATCATAAAAAAGAGCACTAATAGAAGAGCAACATTTATTGTAGGTGCAATTGGTACTTCGGGTGCATCGGGCTCTACTTCTGGTTTTGGAAATCTTCTTTTCATCTTAACTTCTCCTCCAAAACATCAGAAAGATCAATACCCTTCCCTTTTCTTCCTAAACCCCTTTCCTTCCTTTCAATTACATCAACAAAGGCAAGAAGTTCTTTTGCTGCTATTTCTACCCTTACCATATAAGTCCTAACATGATTGATGAAGAAATTGTATCCTATAGAAGCTGGGATTGCTATAAGAATTCCCAAAACTGTCGTCACAAGGGCTTCAGCAACTCCCATCATTACAACGCTTGGACCTCCACTACCGGAGATAGCAAGGTCCCTGAAAGCACGAATGATACCAAGGACTGTTCCAAGTAGACCAAGCAATGGTGCAATAAAACTGATCGTACTTAGAATACTTAACCTCTTTTCAAGAATGGTTTTTGTCCTTAACATAGCACCATCAACCAATTCCGCCACATCCTCAATTGGAAAGTCTTTGTTTTTTATGGCAACCTTGAGAACTTCAGCAAGAGGATTATTTGCAGATTCACATATATAAATTGCTTCATCACTCTTTTTTCTTTTCAGAGCAGAGCGTATTCTTTCCATTAACCTCTCCTCATTAACTTTTAATCCCCTGTAAGCCCAGATTCTGTCAATAATAACCGCTACCGCAAAGACGGAAAGCGCAAGCAACAGGTCTATTGCCCAGCTTGTCCTTACCAGTTGAATGAAACTTATTCCTGCCATATTCTTTTCTCCTTTCCTTACCTAAATTTTGCTAAAGCAGCTACCTTCGTTTTTAGTTCCTCGGCAAATAGCACAAAAGCTTTTTTCTTTATCATCCCCTTTTCGGTTTTTTCAACAAAATCTGATATTCCTTTCTCTATTTCCTTTACATCCTTGTCTAAATTTTTAAGTCTTTCCATAATCTGATTAAACGGTTCTGAGAGATAATGAAACACCAACTCATCGGTTCTTCTGAACCTAACATTATCGGGGTCTTCCCCTTTGATTAGTATCTCCATGTTGGTTCTTAACCGAATAAGCGGTCCAAAGAGATTTCTTGAGATGAGAAATGAAACCCACATGACTAATCCTAAAAGAACGACTGTGACTATAAGAAAGACCTTTGCAAGGTTAATAAAGAGAACCGTGCCTGAATAGGCAAGTCCAATCTCCTCTGCAGCGGATGTCCAGAAAAGTATCATATACCCAAGTAACGCTAATATCGCAAGTGAAAAGACACCAAAAGAGATGAGGGTTCTTACAATCTTTAACTGAAATACTTCCTTAAATATTCTTGGTTTTCTTCTATCCATTTTCACTCCTTTTTACTCTCCACTTTTATAAAAGTGCGGGGTTTACTGATGTTGTCTGAGATAAGCTATCCTATCATTTGCACTCTTCTTCACTTGACCGTTTGTTGAGACCTGAATCAATCTCTGGTATGCATCTATTGCATCGTTGTATCTCTTTTGTTTTTCATAGAAAACTGCAAGCTTTGCAAGACCTTTTACCTGATAGGGGTTGTCTACAAGAGAGAGAGCCTTAAGTCTCAAATATGACTGGATTGCATCCGCTTCCTTACCAAGGCTCTGATAGCACTCTCCCATTAATTCATATAACTGTGCTGACTCTTTTGCACTCGTTGGCGTAATAGTTTCAAAAATATTTAGTGCCTTCACAAAATTGGATTTTTCCATGAAGACAATCCCCGCCTGAATCTTTGCCATAACAGATTTTTCACCGCTTCCCTCTTCCCCAAACTGTTGCAAAATCATAGCAGCCTTCTCAGATTTTCCCATCTTTTTGTAACATAATGCTAAGTTATATCGTGCACTCGATGCAAAATCGCTTTCACCGTAATCATCTTTAATTGACTTGAATGTCTCAGCTGCCTCTTTATAACTATGCATCTTGAAATATGCCATACCCATGCTAAACTTAACCTGCGGAATCATCTGGTTGTCACAAAAATAACTAAGAAACTTCTCCGCCTCTGTAATAACACTTCTGTAATCTTCCTTTTTCTTATAGCATTCAACGATGTTAGCCTGCGCGTCAGGTGCAATTTCGCTTTCTGGGAAATCTATAACAACCTTTCTGAACTCTTCAATCGCCTTGTCATAATCCTGCTTTTCGTATGACTCTATGCCAAGATTAAACTGTGCCTCTGCAGCAAGCTCGCTCGCCTGAAACTTCTCAATAAATTCCTTCATCTTTTCTGGATCCTGAAAACCCCTTCTATAGTATGACCGTTCAAGACCTATTGTGGCATCAAGAGCAAGTTTATCATCAGGATACAATTTCACAAATTTATCATATTCCCTAATAGCATTTTCATCATCATTTTTATTATAGTATGAGTTTGCAATCTCAAGTTGTGCCTGCTTGGCAAGAGGAGATTCCGGATAATCATTGATAACAAGTTTATAATATGTAACTGCATCATCATATTTTAGTGCTCTGAAATAGGTGCCTCCAATCTCAAAAGCAGCATTTGCAGCAATGGGCTGTTCTACATACTGTCGCAGCACATTCTCCCAGGTCTTTATTGCCCTGGCATAATATTCAAGGTGGTAATAGCATTTCCCTGCGTAGAAAAGCGCTTTTGCACTTAATGGGTCTTCAGGGATTGTTCTTTGAAGGGCCTCGAATGCATCAAGCGCCTTCATAAATTCCTGGGAGTTAAAATGTGCAACTCCAATTCCAAACTGCGCACTCTTTACAGCAGATGTATCTGTATGGTAACTCGAAATTACCCTCTGAAGGTTCTCAATTGCGATGTTGTTTCTGTTTTCATGAATCAAATTCCATCCAAACCCTGTTAATGCTGCTGCTATAGTTATTGGTTCACTATATTTATCGACAATCTCTTGATACAATGGCTTGGATTTTTCGTAAATGGCTTTATAGTAATAGGCATCAGCAAGATAGAAAATTCCTCTCGCATACCAGTTACCTTCCTTTCTGAATGGAATCCTTTTAAGAAGCGGGTTTCCAATAGCAATGCTCATCTCATAGTTTGCAAGATGGTTATACGTTCTCAAAAGCATTGCGAATGAAGCATCAATGAGTTGAGAACGTTCATAGTAGCTAACAATATGCTTAAAGTGGTCGAGAGCTTCTTCATATCTACCTGCAAGGAAAAGGTTTGAACCTGCAAGGTAATCTCCAAATCCTGCAAAATCACCTGTCCTATAAAGAGTTGACAACTGCTTGAAGACTATAAGGGCTTGTGTGGAATCACCCCTTAATGTATATGTCCTCCCAAGTCGTAAGCTCGCAAGTGCAGAAATCCTCTGATTTGGATAACTTGATGATACCCTCTGAAATGCCTTTATTGCCTCTTCATAATTTTCAAGTTCTAAGTAACTCTGCCCTAAAACATAGTTGCTGTGAGAAGCAAGGAACCTATCCTTGTGTCTTAGGAGTGGTCTTAAGTATTCAATTGTTGTCAGATAATCCTCTTGATTGTGATAACAAACTGCAAGTTTGAATTTAGCATAATCCTTGAGTTCGCTTCTTGGGTATTTCGTTAAGAAAATATCATACCTATAAAGTGCACCTTTAAAATCACCAGAGAAGTAAAGAACATCACCCATTCCGTAGTAAGCAAATTTTGCAAGGTCACTTTGCGGATAAAGTTTTATCAATTCCTTATATGATTGTAATGCTTTAAGATACCTTTTTAGTGCAAAATAGGCTTTTGCTCTGTAGAAGAGTCCTTCCTTTGTATCTATATCCACGAGTTTTTCAACCGCGCTATTATAATCCCCTTTTCCAAAAAGGAGTATTCCTTCTGCCATCAAGGTTTTCTTCGCATATTTATAACCAGGATACTCAGCTGCAAGTTTTGTGAAGATATACTCCTCTGCCTTCTTCCAGTCTTTCAAGGCAATGAAGCACAACCCGATGCCGTACAATGCTTCGGGTGCAAGGTATGTGTCCTTATTGCGTTTATACGTCTTTTTAAAAACCTTAATAGCATCATCATACTTCATCAGGTTGTAAAGGCATTCTCCCACTCTGAACTGTGCTTCCGGTCCAATCTGTTTGTGCTTAACCAGGGTATTGTATCTCTTTAGTGCGAGTTCCCAGTCCTGCTCCTCAAATAACTGTTCTGCCAGCTTAAAATCACCACTATAGTCCCTGACAGAACCCTGAACACAAATAGAACCGATTAGGACTGAGAGAATTAGAATTCTATATAACAACTTCATTTTATACACCTCTTCATTTATTATTTACTTCCCTTTTTCTTCTTCCTTCTCTTCTACCTCACCTTTTTTCTACTCCGACTTTTTCTCAATGATTTCTTCCCCCTCTTTCTCCTCTTCTTTCTCCTCCTCAAGCGGTGGTGCACCTTCTTCTTCCTTCTCTTCTAAAACACCACCTTTTTCTTGGATAATCACAGTTCCCTCTGGACCAAGGGTGCGTAACCGAGCAAGGTGTCCATAGGAAAAGAGTGTATTTCCAGATTCCTCAATAACTAAAAATTCATAAAAATACTTTCCATCCTCAACGAGATTTCCTGTATCATCCCTTCCATCCCAGTAAAGCCTTGCAGGTGGGTCACTCCAAGCATTATATAGCCTTACTATTTCACCCCTGCCATTTTTCACACGCAGCTGCCATCTTTTGATTGGCGCCCTCGTTGCTACATTCAGTTCCATCCATACAATATTATCTCCTCCACCTGCAAGAGGTGAAAAAATTGACCTTGAAGGTTTAACCTTCGCCCTGAAACCACCAAAATTAAATACAAGAGAGACTGTATGGGTAGGTGGTATAAGTCCTGTGGACTGAAAGTGGCTACTGAATGCATAATCAACCCCAACCGCCCAAGGTCCTGCCTCTTTTCTTACACCCAAACCAGCATTTAATTGATTGACATCAGCACCCGCCCTCAGGATAAGTGGCCACCAGGGCCTATATTCAACTCCTTCATAGAAGCGTGGAGACTGGTATTCACTCCATCCAATGTCAGAAGTTATAATCAACCTTCTTTCAAGCAACTTTGCAGCGATACCAGCCCTCAGTGTGAGTGGATAAATGTCCCTTTCAGATTTCATTAAAATGCTCGGTTTAACAGCATTCTGAATATTGATTCCAACTGAGACGGGTTTATCAGGTAGAATTAAGAATCCTATATCTGCACCATGACCAATGGCTCCCCAGTGGGATATTTTGTGGTATATCATCTTGTAATTAATCCCGCATGAGATATATTTCCCGAACTGTTTGGACATCGTAAGAAGCCAGGCAAACTCATACTCACTGAATTTCCCATTGAAAATATTGCTCGCTGTTCTATCCTCTATATCAGGTGTTCTTACCATCATGAAAGAGGTACCAAATGTGCCAAAGATACTTGTAGGATGTGCATAACTGATGTATTCAAATGTTGTACCCTCAAAGAGTATACCATGCTGCAATATAATCTCTTTCGGGTCAAGTTGGTCTAATCCCCCAGGATTGAAATAACCTGCATTTGCATCATTTGCAAGACCAGTGAATGCTCTCCCCATACCAATTACCCTTGCACTTACTCCATACTCAAGGAATGCTCCAGGCAACCCCCCATCATCCCACTCTATTGCATAACAGGCAATTGAAAAAAGAATAATAAAAAACAATGAAAACTTTAGTATCTTCATCCTTCTCTCCTTTTATCTATTTTACAACTGCAATCCATCTTCTGTAAACATGTACTGTTTTAGTTCTTTCGGTTGCCCTGATTGCTAAAAGATATGCACCGTTTGCAACCATTTTACCTCTATTATTCTTTCCATTCCATGTCAAGTAATTATAACCCACTCGCCCACTTCTTTTCCATGTCTTGACAAGATTTCCAAACCTATCATAAATTGAGATATTAACATCACAAGCTATCGAAAGGTAATAAGAGATTGTTGTATGTTTGTGATCACTACCGAATGGATTGGGATAGTTTACAACCGGTTCTTCAGGGGTTATGGTTGGAATTACATGTATAAGGTTAGTAGAACCAGGGGATGTTTGTTCATTATCATCAGAAACTATGATGTGAATATCTTCCACAATACCTGTTGTATATCTAACATATATATTCTTAACTCCACCAATAAGTTGCGTAGAATCGGGTGAAATTATTCCACTACCATCCGTATCTAATTGCACCCAGTGAGTAGCACCACTGATAGTATCACCATTTGCATCAACATAAGCAATGTGAATTTGGAAAGACTGATTTGAAAGAACAGTATCCTCATCTGATACCACTATATATCGACTTCCAACAATTTGAACAGGGACATTATAGGAAGGACTAATAGAGAAATTAGTAGTATCTGTTGCTTGAAGTGGTATAATTATACCACCCTGGTTGCACACGATAGAGAGAGTAGCAACACCATTTGTTAATATTCCCGTTACCGGGTTAATGGGATAACCCATTACCCTTACTACATCATTAGGAGCAGAAGAAACCGTATTCCAAAAGTCATCAACAGCTCGAACTGAGACATTAAACGGAATTCCTGCTGTTTGGTCTGATGGACTACCACTTGCTCCAGGGAATTGCGAGACATTTGTTGTTGTATCACCAGGTAACAACGTTTGTCCCGGGGCAGTGAGAAGAAGTTTTGTGAAATTACCCGGGAGAATCCTAATTCTCGAACTCCTATCGGATTCAAGAATAGAAGTGTCCTGAGTAATCTCATCAACAAAAATTGTGCAGGCATCCATAGCACTTCTTAATCTTACAGTAAGGTCAATATTACCTGCAGAAAGCATTGTGTCTGGAGGAAAAATGGGAAACAGATTGTTCGAAGAAAGGCGGATAGTGTCCTGTCCGGCTCCCACAGGATTCCACCAGTAATCTGTAACAGAAATATTCACAGTAAAGCTAACATTTGCTGTTTCAACGTAAAGCATATCTTGTCTTCCTCTTGAAGGAAGGTAGCCAGGCTGTGCTATCTGACCTGGAAGAAGTATTCTTAACCGTTCTGGAGAATTTGGTCCTACAATAATCTGGGGGCTTAGATTTGTATCAGCATAGCCAAATTGTGTACAATTAATATAAAGACTATCAGAAGCCATAAAAATGCTAACATACCCGCCCCAACCTCCATTATTAAAAATAATCATTACTGTGGGTTGCATAGGATTATATCCCGGGTCCGGTCTAATACTTAACTCTCCTGCACCACTGAAAGTAGGATTACTGGTACAAATAATGTGGATGTAAAAACTATCACCTGCAGTAACATTTGAAGGGATCGAGTCGAATACAAATATCTCCTGAGCATTTAGTATAATTGGAAAAAGGAAAAAAAATAGCATTAGAACTAGGAATGATTTTTTCATAGATTTCCTCCTTTCATGTAAAAAATAATTTTATCATCATATCAAGAAATGTCAAGAAAAAATCTATTAAAAATATATTCCGGACTTGTCATAGGGAGTTGAACTTTGGCAGTCCGGCTGTCTATATCTAATAGACCCGCAACTTTGCGACACCTAATTACTCAGGTTGTGCCTTTTTCAAAGTCAATATATTTTACTTGTATTATTCAAATTTGTCAAGAAAAAAAACGTGAAATCGCACATATTAATATTAAGCATAAAAAGATGATGTGTTCCTATAGCATCCACTTTAAAGCCTTCATTCCTCGAGATGTAGTTATTACATTGTATCCATCGTAAGCATCTATGCGAAAATAAACCAAAGGTTATAGTATCGTCAACAATGAAATCTTTTTATTTTTCCCTCCTTCCTATTCTTTTTTATTATTTTTATGTGCAAGAACTATGCCAGAGGATAACTTTTTTTATCTTGAAACTTAGGAAAATAACCCTTCCATCGTATGTAAAAAAGCAGAACAATGTGCACAATATTTTGACATACGTAAATTGAAATTAAAAAAGGAGAATATTTATGTAGGGTTTATCCTCGTCAAAAAGTTTTCTGGAGTAAATCAAATCAGTTATGTATTTTCGTCCCAAAAAGTAGGAAATTCTTGAAAGCAAAATTTTTGTGTAATTCTTGGTCTCTCATCATAAGACACTTTTGATACTTGTTAGTTTCTCTACATGAGCTTTTTCCTGTTCGATAATATTCTTAACTATATCCCTTCCTTTCTCACTAATGTATTCAAGCAGTCCATAATAGAAAAGAAGGGTTTCCTTTTCAAAACCAATAGCAAACTCAATAACTTCCTGAACATCTGTTGAATCCTTTATTTTATCTGCCTCTGCAGTAAAGTTCGTAAGGAATTTGGAGTCAGCAAAGGTTCCCATATATGCCTTGAACTCCTCATAATCTCCGAAGATTGTCTCACCTGTCTCTTTGACTATATCATAGAGTTTACTGAAATCCTCAATATGTTTTGCTTCCTCATTTGCAAGATAGGTAAAAAGTGACTTTACACTTTCTACTTCTGCTTTTTCGGCATGAGAAGTATAGAATTTTTCTCCATTTTCCTCTGTTCTGATTGCCATCTCAATTACCTCTGGACCTGAAAAGACTAAACTCATTTCATCCTCCTTTCTTTTTATTTCAACAATTTAAGAGAGGTTTACATACAATATTAAAACTAATTTTCCACTTACAATTTCCACAGTATTATTATTTGGATGTAATTTTCAGTTTGAGTGATTATATACTTGTTTTTTTAGAAAGCCATATCAGGTTTCCAAGCCTTCCACACCTTACCTACCAGGTCTGGACCTGGTTTTAATGTAACCTTACCTGGTTCCCAACCAGAAGGTGTAGCCTCACCTGTTTTCCTTACATGCTGGAATGCTTTAATCTGACGAATAAGTTCGGAAACATTTCGCCCTACTGAAGGTGTGAGTATTTCCATTGCCTGGATCACGCCGTCCGGGTCAATTAGAAAACGACCACGTATGTTTACACCTGCTGCTTCATCATAGACACCATAGACCCTTCCGATACGTCCACCTGCATCCGATAACATCGGAAATTTCACTCCACCCTCTACCATCTTTGAAAGTTCTTGCTCCTGCCATATTTTGTGTGTAAAACGGCTGTCTACACTCATTGATAATACCTCTACTCCAAGGGATTTTAGTTCCTTGTATTTGGCGGCAACTGCCGTCAGCTCCGTCGGTCAAACAAATGTAAAATCACCCGGGTAGAAACATAGAACAACCCATTTTCCTTTATACTCAGAAAGTTTGATGTTTTTGAATTCACCGTCAATAAATGCATTTGCCTCAAAGTCTGGAGCAGGTTTTCCAACTTTTGCAATTATCTTGAATCCCTCCTTTAATTTTTGCGTTTCTTGAGGAGAAGGCTTTTCTTCAGGTATACCTAAAGGTCCTCCTGCAGGCTCCACACATGAATCTTTTGCCTCTGCCATATTGTTTTCCTCCTTTGTTATAAAAGTATTGCAGTATAATTCTCTATTTCCCTTAAAATTTAGTGTATTATAGTTACACAATCAAAATGCTCTATTTTAAAAATGTTCAACAGTACTTATGCCCCAATATGAGTCATTGGCCATACCGTATCATAATCTTCGTACTTGTCAAGAGTGTCCTTTTCAATTTCAAGTAATCCGTAATGTCCCATCTCCATTGTTGCAAGATAAGCCAGAGTTCTTTTAATTGCCGAATCATTTTTAAATTCCTCAGAAAGTGAATTGTAAAAATCATACGCTGCTTTTTCTGCCTGCATTGCACTCAAGAATACTTCACTAACAGGACCATCTGTCTTTATTTCCGGCAGTGGTACAGAAATTTTCTCAGGCAAAATTATAGCCTTACCCTTAAAGGTCTTTTTGTAAACTGATTCAACAAAGATCCTGTGTTTCGCTTCCTCTCCAGCAAGAAATTTTAGTTTATCTTTAAGAAAAGCATTCTTGAACTTATTGCTCAAGTTTACATAAACCTTCTCACTCTCAACCTCACTTTTAATCGCAGCAAGTAGTAAGTCTTCCAAACTGTATATACTTAAATCCATATTGGTTTCCTCCTTAAACTCAAATTATGTTTTTTCTTTCAACGCGTATTTCCATAAGCTTCCCCCTGCTTCTTTCACAGTTTTTCAGCTCTTCATCACTCGGTAAATATTTTATATTTATGCTCTGAAGTGGTATCTCCCACCCAAGTTCCTGCATAATCTTTTCTATTTCACCACCGTAAAATTTCTGATGTCCCAATCTATACCCCCAACCCAATAGATGACCTTTTTAATTTCTTCTGAACCCATGTTTTAGTCCTCCTTTTCGAAATCGTCTTTTCCAACTCCGCATACAGGACAAACCCAGTCATCAGGTAATTCTTCAAATGTGGTCCCGGGTTTTATTCCTGAATCGGGGTCACCTTTTTCAGGATCATAAATATACCCGCAAACTTTACATACGTATCTTCCCATTTTCTTTCCCTCCTCTTGACTACCTTCACCAATATAAGTTGGTGCAGTTTTTGGAGCCTTTCCCTTTTTTACTGTGTGATAGTAGGCGTAAGTCATCGGTTCTTTATCATTAAGAATATCTGCTTCAACCACCTTCCCAAAAAATACAGTGTGTGTTTTAACGTCTGCACTGCTCATCACTTCAGCCTCTAAGAAACCTATAGAATTATCAAGAACCACAGGGGCACCTGTTACGCCAACCTTATATTTTGTTTCCTTAAATTTATCTACTTCCCTCCCTGATGTAAAGCCAAAAAGCCCGATAAACTTCATTGGACTATTTTGGGACAGAATTGAGACCGTAAAGACATTACTCTCTTTTATAAACTCGTGTGTTAGATTTTCTTTGTTTATACATACAGCTACAACAGGTGGTTCTGAACAAACTTGAAAAACAGTATTTGCGATCTGTCCATTGAATTTCTTTCCCTTTTTAGAGCTAATAATATATAGACCATAGGATATTTTGTGTAAAGCCTTGTGGTTCATTTGTAACCTTCCTTATTTTATCAATTACCAGCACACTTCCTGAGTAATTGTACGAGATAATATTTTGATTAACTCTAATTCTTACTCATATTAGTTATTCCCTTAGTGGTTTCTCCTCAGCTCTTTAGCCATTGTCTTTATCTCTATTAGATCCTGTTTCATTGCGCTCCAGCCATACCAGAGCGCATAATCAGGATTAGCATGAAATGTTCCCTGGAATGTTCTCATCCTGTGCTTGAAAAACATTATGAAGAGTTTTTGTTCTATCATGGTTGGCGCATCGTGGAAAGAAAGCAAATCAGGAAACTTATAAGCATAGAACTTGGATTTTTTTATAATCTCATTCTTATATAAATCTGCAACAGTAACAATTGCTTCTGACATCAGGCGATCAGCTTCCTTAATCATTTGGTCGCCTTTCTCAAGTTCTGCTTGCGCAAAATTTATTGAGTGACATTGATTGCAGGTCTTTATCATCTTATCTCGCTCTTTTTGCCAATCTTCTTGCGTAAGCCGAGCAACATCTGCTGCTTTCACTACATCAAGCCTGGCAGTTGGATTCCCAAGAGGATCAAGCACTCCGAGCCCTTGAAGAATGGTGGCACGGTCTTCTGCCCACTGTTAGTCTTCTGGCATCGGAAGTCGCACAGCAAGAAATCCCCAAGCAGTCTTTACAGCGTGATTGCCTTTTTGCATATGGCAGGTCTGACACGTAGGTGCGGCGACTGTTTCAGGAAGCGTTTTATTCTGTTTCAACAAATATCGAACACCATGTTTTGATGAGGAGTACATCTCCCATTGTGGATGGTCAAAACCCATATGACATGTCTGGCATGCCTGTGGCTGTCGAGCTTCATTAATAGAGAAAATATGCCTTGTATGACACGCATCGCACGAAGCAACTCCAAATCCTGCACCATCCTTTTTCAACTCTTTTATTTCCTCCTCGGTCTTTAACCCGATTTTATGGCAGCCCCCACACCCTTTCATCCCTTCCATCAATGCAATGGGCTGCCAGTGCGCTGTTGGCATTGCCTTCATTGCAACCCATGCTGCAGCATGTTTTCCGCTCTTGAATTGTTCCACCTTCTCCTCATGGCACATTGCACATGTCACAGGAGTAGGAATCCGAACCTCAGAGACATCTTGAGCTGAGTTATGCTTATCTCCGTGGCATTCTGAGCAGTTAATCCCATTTTGGCTATGCTTACTCAGTTGCCAGTCGGAGACAATCCTGGGTGTGGTCTTTTTATGACAATCAACACATTCCTTTGCCGTAAGACTGGATACAACAAACAGGCATACAAAAATAATGAATATCTTTCTCGCAACCATAAAACACCTCCAGATCTTTAGTTTAGCGAAATATACACCTTAAACAGATTATCGAGGATATCTCTATGATTGTCATTTTTTGTAACCGACTTTATTTCCATTTCTTCTATTGGTCTCGGTTCACTATTAATAATCATCCCGCTCGTTACTGTTGGTTTGATGATTGAAATTACGGTTTTATTTCCTTTCTTCTTTTGACTCTCTATATCTATTCATATATGCAAATTTTTCAAGCGGCAAACGTTCAGGCCTATTTTTCTCCCATTCTATCTGCTTATCAGACAGCACAGAACTTATCTTTTTAGAATGTTTACCAACTATGACAAGTGCGATTAGACGCATTCCTTCAGGGATTCCCAAAATTTCCTTTGCCTTATCCTCATCATATCCTGCAATAGGATGTGCAACCTGTCCCAATTCAGTCGCCCTCAGAATCATTAAGGCTGTCGCCATACCAATGTCAAACAGATAGTATTCCCTTTCCTTTATAACACAATCAAACTCCTTTTTGCTAAATACAGCAATAATCATCGATGCATACTGGGTCCATTCATTTCCTTCAGACATTGCAGAGAAAAGTTGTTCAAGCACATCCTTATCATAGACAAATACAAATCTCCAAGGCTGCTTATTGAAACAGGACGCTGACAGGCTGGCAGATTTTGCAAGGTCAGCAACAAGTTCTTCAGTTATCTTAACGGGTTCAAGTGAACGATAAGCCCTTCTTTCTTCTATTGCTTCTTTGACATCCATACAGACCCCCTAAACCTTTTTGTCTATCGTGATTTAAGAAAATCAATTATCTCATTTATATCTGGCAACTCTTTAATCTTGTATGCTTTATAATAAATAATATTTTGAGCTTCATCCATAATTATATTTGCTCTTCCAGAAAATCCGAATTTATCGATAAAATTCCCATAAAGCTTCGCAACATCTCCATGTGGCCAAAAATCTGATAGGAGTCGGGTACTATTTATTCCGAGATTCTCAGTCCAGGCTTTTTTTGATGGAACAGTGTCAACGCTAATTCCAAGAGTTATGGTATTCAATGAGTCAAATGTTTCTTTATTCTCTTCCAGTGATTGCATCTGTTTAGCACATATGTCAGTCCATGCTAAAGGATGGAAAGAGAGGAGTATCTTCTTACCGCTGAACTGAGATAAAGTACATTCCTCCCCATTCTGGTCCTTTAATGTGAAATCTATCGATTTATCGCCTACTTTGATCTTTTTTTCGTGTTTCAAAATTTTCACCTCCGTTTATCCTCAATATTTCGCATCCATTCGAAATTCTGCAACATCAAACCAGAATCCAGATTTGGTTAAGTAATCAAACTGTGCTTTAAGCAGGTCATAGTGGTATTCCTCTTCCTCTATTATTTTTGTAAATATCTTTTTTGCCATAGGATCTTTTACTTCTCCTGCAGCTTTTTTATACAATTCAATACCTTTCCTTTCGCTTTCCATACCTATCCTCAAAGCATCGATATCACTTTGATTTACTTCCACTTTTTTGTTTGTTCTTCCTTCAAATATTGGAACCTTTCCAACATTGGGAGATCCTTGAGCCAGTTCTTTCCACTGTTCTGTTCCTATAAGTGTGTCAAACATTTTTTGAAAGGTATGTAGATGACCTATTTCATCCCTTGCAAGGGACTCAAACATTTTCTTGCCAAGTTGATTCTCGGTTTTCTTTACACATTCTTCATAAAAGCGACGCCCATCCTTTTCCATCTGGATTGCAATTTTTATGGCTTCCACTACAGCTGGACTTATTTTACTCATTGTTCCCCCAAATTATTAATTTTACAGAAAAAGGTAGCAGAGCGAAAGGTGTTTTTACTTCACTTCTTTTTGCTCTTATAGTCTTCTATTGCCTTATGAAGTGCATCAGCAGCAAGATTAGAACAGTGCATTTTCTGAGGAGGCAAACCATCAAGCTCGGTTGCAACATCACTTCGTGTTATTTCTAAAGCTTTATCAACATGCATTCCCTTTGCCATTTCTGTTACCATACTGCTTGTTGCAATTGCTGAACCGCAACCGAAAGTCTTAAATTTTATATCGGTTATAATATCATCCTTTACCTTGATGTACATCTCCATCAGGTCACCGCAAACAGGGTTTCCCACTTTTCCATAACCATCAGGATTTTCGATTTCGCCAACATTCTTTGGCTTCATGAAATGCTCCATAACTTTCTTACTGTATCCTATCTGTGCCATAGTTCTATCCTCTCCCTGTTTAAAGGGGTGAAAGTCCTCGTAACCTTTCAACCGTTTCTTTTACAGCTTTTGTTATTTTGGGAATTTGCTCAATGCTGTTTGAGTGTCCCAAGGTTAAAACCATTGAACCATGTGCTTCTTCATGTTTTAGACCTATGGCAAGTAGTACATGTGAGGGTTCAAGTGTTTTTGATGAACATGCTGAGCCAGTTGACACTTGTATATTGTACATATCCATATTCAAAAGAATACTCTCACCTTCTATTCGGCTGAAACGAAAACTTGCATGGTGGGGAAGTCTTTGAGTTGGATGACCAGTGAGAAATGATTCGTCTATTCTCAATATCTCAATGATTAGTTTATCCCTGATTTTGCCGAGTCGCTCGCTTTCCTGAGCTATCTCATTTTTTGCAATCCTTGCTGCCTCACCCATCCCTGCAATCCCAAATAGGTTTTCCGTCCCTGACCTGAGTCCACGTTCCTGTCCGCCTCCCGGCAGAACAGATTGAAGTTTTACACCCTTCTTAATATACAATGCTCCCGTACCTTGAGGTCCATAGATATCATTCGATGAGAGAGTCAAAAGGTCTATTCTATCATTCTGTACATCGATAGGAATTCGACCAGCTGCTGCTGTTGCATCAACATGTAGATAACCCCCTTTTTTATGAACTATCTCGCTTATCTCTCTAATTGGTTCAATTGTGCCAATCTCATTATTTGCATACATTACCGAGGTTACAACTGTTTCCTTAGTTAAACTTCTTTCGAGTTCATCGAGGTTTAAAATCCCTGTTGAATCAACTGAAATAGTATTAAATTCGTAGCCATTTTTCTGTAACTCTTTCATTGGATTGAGAACAGAAATGTGTTCTATTGAGCTAGCTTTGAGTTTTTTACCTTTTTTAATATTTCTTAATGCTGTTCCCTTAATGGCAAGGTTGTTAGATTCTGTTGCACCGCTGGTGAAAACTATACAATTCTCACTCTCTGCGTTTATAAGCTTCGCTACTTTTTCTCTCGCTTCTTCGATAACCTTCTTCCCTGCTAATCCGAAAGAGTACAGTGCAGAAGCGTTTCCAACCCCATTTTTTAGAAATCCTTCTGCAAATTTCAGTACCCTTGTGTCAACAGGAAGCCACGCTGCATGATCCAAATATATATTTTCCATTTCTTAAAAATTCAGGATTGCATCTGCTTCGAGAGCAAGGTCATTCAATGTTGCTGCCCCAACTATTTTTGTTTCAGGGACGAAATCCCCTCTATCTATTCCAAGTAGTTGAGTGCTCTGTTCACATACATACAACTTAACACCAGCTTTTATTGCCTGATCCATAACTTCTTTTAACGAAGGAAAACTTCCCATCTTTATTTTCTCTGCCTCGCCGTTTTTTACACCCATAACCCCCTTTATCACAAAGTA
Source organism: Candidatus Cloacimonadota bacterium (assembly GCA_004375965.1). GTDB lineage: Bacteria > Hydrothermota > E44-bin80 > E44-bin80 > E44-bin80 > SOIS01. The sequence goes on from SOIS01000037.1 coordinate 22,761, forward strand.
GATTGTAGTTTCAACACCCATGGCAGCAGCTGTCGTTGCCAGTATAAAAGGCGCATACAATCTTTCAGGTGTATCAATTCCGCTTGTTTGAACATAGAGTATCTTTTTCATTTTTATATACTCACTTTTGCTTTTTTATAAAAAAGGTCATCACTGAGCCGACCTTCTCAAATTTAAGAATCTCCTGACCCACCCTCTTTGCCCATCGCATAATATCTTCTTCTGCAGCAGGATCATCAGCCTCAACCTTCAACACCTGTCCCACTTCGAGTTTATCTATTTCCTCTTTTGTCATAGCAATTGGCATTGGGCAGTAGTAACCCACACAATCCAGTTCTGCATCCGGTGCAATATCTTCGTGACTCATTTTTCTGACCTCCTCTATGCTACTGAGAACGAGCTGTGGAATTGCATGACTGTATCTCTCTGCAAAACCTTTCACATCAGGTATTCATCCAATTCCACGTCTCGCTTTCTGAAGATTCAAACCAATCTGACGTATGCTTTAGATAGTGGTAGGCATTCTGCAGAGCGGTAAAATGATTAACTTCTTCCTGCTCCAATGCCTTGAAAAATGCTGTTTCTACCGAAGCTTTGCTCTCTTTGGCAAACCTTCCATACATGGTGATCGATTCCTGCTCAAGATGCATTGCGTGTTCATAAGCCTCGGTAATATCAAGATCCCACGTAGAACGGTCCTCCTTTGAAAACTTCTCAAAAACATTTCGGACAACCTTTTCCAATTCACTCCTCGGTATTGATACTTTCGTTGGCTCCGAAGGGCTCACTTCAAATAGTTCGCGAATCCGTCTCATATGGTCAAGCTCCTGGTCAGCAAGCGTCGAGAAGAGGCTTTCTGTCAATGGGTTTTTTGCCTGTGAAAGCGCTTGCTTGTAGTGGTCATATCCCTTCTGTTCAAGCCCAAGAGCAGCCTGCAAAGCCTCGTTAAGTCCAGGGTTATTACTCACTAAGTACCTCCTTATATGCCACCTTAGATCATCGTTAATCTTTCAGCTCATCCATTCAATTTGCCTTTGGATCTACGTAATCAGCAATTCCTCACAAAGGTTTTCATGTTGTCCACAGCCCATGCACACTACAATATTCACGAGCCGTTATTTCTTCCGCTTCTATAGCGAAAATTGCCTCTGGAACATCTCCAGGTTTGAGGAACTGACGATAAGTTTTTCCATCCACAATTATCTCTATCCACTCTATATAGTGTTTCTCCTCCATAGGATGTTGAATAGAGCCTACCTTTACAAAAAAACCTTTTTCTGTTTTTTCTACCACTGGAAGATGCTTCTCTTTCCCCTCTTCCTCTATCTTCTCATCGAAGAGTACCATAGGTTGGTCACAACAGACAAGTTCCCCTACACCTTCATGAAGAACCTCTATAATGTTTCCACAAATATTGCATTTATAGACCTGTAGTTTCTTTGTCATTTTTACCTCCTGTTATATTTTTTGTTTAAACACTTTCAAGGACGTTTCATCTCCAGAAATTCCAAGGAACACTTTCCCAATATCTTATTAACCTCCACTTGCTTCTGGGACAGTTGGAGGAGCGAATACTCTTTGAGCAAGTTCACGGTCAATCATAAATAACCCACCTGCAGATTTGCCTGCGAGTTTGAGTTTTTGAACAACTTCATCAGCAGAAGCCTCCTCTTCAACCTGCTCAGTTACAAACCACTGTAGAAAATTGTTTGTAGCGTGGTCACCTTCTGAAATTGATAGGTCAACGAGACTATTGATCAAACTGGTAACCTTCTGCTCGTGTCTATATACATGTTCAAATGCTGCTAATGGTGAATTCCATTCACTTTGTGGTGGGTCAATTTCCGATAGAATTACCTTACCTCCACGCTCGAGGATAAAATTATAGAACTTCATTGCATGTGATAGTTCTTCCTGAGCCTGAACCTTCATCCAGTTTGCGAAACCTTTTAGGTTAATCGAGTTGAAATAAGCAGACATTGAAAGGTAAAGGTATGAAGAGTAGAGTTCTGCGTTTAATTGCTTGTCTAATGCTTGCTGCATTTTCTTTTTAATCATAACATCTTCTCCTTTACTGAAACCTCATATTACATAGATTACTACCTTCAAGTGGCTCTTTGTATTTAAGAATAGATAAGTATGTTCTTTTTTCTAATCTAATACTCTCACAGTTCAATGATTTTTTAGACAGGTAATCATACTTGATTTAGCTATCTAATAAGGTTCACAAAACAATTCGTAGTAGCTTTGAGGATGAGCACAAGCAGGACATTCCTTTGGAGCTTCGTTCCCTTCATGTATGTAACCGCAATTACGACATTTCCACTTAATAACTTTGTCTTTCTTAAATACTTTACCTTCCTCAATGTTCTTAAGAAAGGCTGAATATCTTGCTTCATGCGCTTTTTCAGCTTCCGCGATAGATCTAAAAACGTCAGCAATTTCAACAAATCCTTCTTCTTTTGCGATTTTTGCAAATTCAGGATACATTTGAGTCCACTCGTAATGCTCACCAGCTGCTGCTGCTTTAAGATTGGCTTTTGTATCTCCAATTACACCTGCAGGAAATGAACTAGAAACTTCTACTTCTCCACCCTGCAAAAATTTGAACTCCCGTTCTGCATGTTCTTTCTCGTTATCAGCAGTCTCCAGAAATATAGCAGCTATCTGTTCGTATCCCTCTTTTCTTGCCTTACTGGCAAAATAGGTATATCGGTTCCTTGCCTGTGACTCTCCTGCAAAAGCTGTCAGGAGATTCTTCTCGGTTTTGCTTCCCTTTAACCCCATGATCACCTCCTTTATTTATACAGAAACAACTTCTTTTACCTCGGGGACTTCTTCCTTTAACACCCTCTCTATACCTGCTTTCAGTGTCATCTGGCTCATTGGACATCCTGAGCAGGCACCAATCAATTTTACCTTAACCACACCATCTTCTGTCACTTCTACCAATTCAACATTCCCACCATCTGCCTGTAGGGATGGTCTGATCTTCTCTAATGCTGCTTCTACCTTTTCTTTCATTTTCCCTCCTTTAGATCCATTTAATTAATTCTATCAAGCAAAATTGCCATTATGAGTATTACAATAATCTTGTCGATTCATTTGGTCTTGGCACTTTGACAACAAGAAAACGTAATATGTTTTCACTTCCATTAAACCAGCAATGTGGTATTTTAGCAGGACTTTCAATCAGCATATCGGTTCCAACTTCCTTCTTTTCGTCACCTATTTCAACTACTCCTCGACCTTCAAGTACATAGAAGATTACATCGACAGGGGTCAGATGACACTTCATAACTTCTCCCGGCTTCAATGTTATATGAACTACCTGAGCATTTTCCGCGTCATAGATTTTTCTTGTATCAACCCCATGAGGATTATGCGTAACCTCAGCTTCTTTCACATCTATTATTTTCATTGCTATTACCCCCTATAACTTTCTTATCATTTCTTTAGGATGTTTTTGATATCCTCTTCTGGACTGCCTATAAGTTTTAAATCATAGTTTTCCTTAAGTACCTTCAGAATGTCCTCATTAACCCAGGCAGGGAGTATGGGTCCGAGATAGATACCTTTTATACCGAGTGCGAGAAGGCTCCAGAGTATGGCTACAGCCTTCTGCTCCATCCAGCTCAACATTAAGGTTAGTGGAAGTTCGTTTACTCCAACCCCGAAGAGTTCGGAAAGAGCAGAGGCAATTTCAATAGCGACAATCGCATCATTACACTGTCCCAAATCAATAAGCCTTGGGATACCTTCTATATCTCCAAGCTCCAAATCGTTGATTCTGAATTTACCACAAGCAAGTGTAAGAACAACCGTATCTTCTGGCAGGAGTTTCACAAATTCGGTGTAGTATTCCGCTTTCTTATTTCGAGAATCACATCCCCCTACAAGGAAGAAGTGTTTGATTTTCCCATTTTCCACTAACTCTTTGATCTTGTCTGCTAAAGAAAGAACCACTGATTTGGAGAATCCCGTTGTAAGAGTAACATCACCGGACTTCTCTTCGAGCTCAGGTAACGATTTTGCCATTTCAATGACAGGAGTGAAGTCATATCCATCAATGTGTTTCACACCGGGTAATCTTACAGGACCAGCTGTGAACATTCTATCTCTGTATTCTTCCTTTGGAATAAGGGCACAGTTAGATGTTGCAAGAATTGCTCCAGGAAATTCTGTAAACAGTTTTTTTTGGTCGAACCATGCTTTCCCGAGATTACCTGCCAGGTGCTTATACTTATTCAGACCGGGATAACCATGTGCAGGCAGCATTTCCGAATGAGTATAGACATTTATCCCTGTCCCCTCTGTCTGCTTGAGCAATTCCTCGAGCGCCTTCAATCCATGGCCTGTAACAATAATTCCATGCCCTTTTACAGTACCTGTTTGAACCTTAGTAGGCTCGGGCTCACCATATGTCTTAATATGTGCTTCCTTTAAAAGTTTCATTGTCTTTAGATTCATTTCTCCGGCTTCAATGGCAAGCTTAACAAGACTTTCTGCATCAAAGTTTACATTTGTAAATGTTGTATAGAATGCTTTTTCCAAAAATCCATCTATCTCAGAATCAGTGTATCCTAGTTCTCTCGCGTGGTAGAGATATGCACTCATTCCTTTTATTGCGTATATAAGGTTGTCCTGTAGCCGCGCTACTGTAGGTTCTTTTCCACATACACCTTTAACGGTGCATCCTGTTCCCTTTGCAGTCTGGGAACATTGATAACAAAACATTTCCAATCTTTCCATCCTACTCCTCCTTTTTTATTTTTTATCCCCATTTATCCCCAGGGTAACTTCTCTAAAGGAAATATTTTTCCCTGAAGCCTCAATTGCATTTTTTACTATTTTTATAAGACCAAAACAGCAGGGTACTTCCATATGTACCACCAAAACACTCTTTGAAATATTTAACTTAAAAATCTCAGTGAGCTTTGCCTGATAGAATTCTGCATCATCAAGTTTAGGGCAGCAAATAACCAGAACTCTATCCCTCAACAAATCCTGATGAAAATCTGCATATGCAAATGGAACACAATCTGCTGAAATAAGCAGGTTCGCATGCTTAAGAAACGGTGCGTGTGGAGGAACAAGCATAAGTTGAACAGGCCAGGATGTGAGTTCAGATGGAATTTTTACTTTTTTTGCTTCATCTTTTTTCTTACTTTCAAGGAATTGAACCATGGTTCCAGGACATCCGCACGGCAGGGGTTCTTTTCGCTTCACCTTTTTCATATGTTCCCCTGCAGCCTTTTCATCAAACACCTCAACCACTTTCTCTTCTATAGTAATTGCTCCCTCAGGACATTCACCGAGACAGGCTCCCAGTCCATCGCAGTATTTCTCGCTTACCAGGCACGCTTTGCCATCAATAATTTGTAGAGCACCTTCAGCGCAGGCAGGGACACATAGACCACATCCATTACATTTTTTCTTATCAATATGTATGATTTTTCTTTTTATTTTACTCATCTCTTCCTCTCACTATATGGATTCTCATGACTTACTTTTATCATCTCGCTCCTTCTCCAAACACTCGGAACAGACTCCGTAAATGTATGCCTGTACTTCCTCAACTCTGTGTTCTCTAATTAATTTATTATTTGTTATTGGACAACCATCAATATCCACGTCCAATATCCTTCCACAACTCCGACAGAGAAGATGATGGTGCCGCCAGGTAATGGGATCATAGCAAGCTCTGTCTCCTCTAATATGCAACTCCTGAATCTCTCCCATCTCTTTTAGTAATTGCAGGGTCGAATATACAGTTGCTGGAGAAATGGAGGGATATTTCTTCTTTATAGCTTGATATATCGTATCCACACAAGGATGGTTACTGCTCTTTATCAGAAATTCAATCACCGCCATTCTTTGTGGTGTTAACGTAACTCCTCGCTGCTTCAATCTCTCAATCATCTGTTTCATGTCTTCTCTTTTATTCATCTTATAATCACTATTACTTTGTAATTAATATAACATTAAAATCGTTATTTGTCAAGTAAAAAATGAAAAAAATAAAAATTTGGCTGATAATAGACCTAAAGAGGAGGGCTAAAAAAAACTTGACAAATGGGAGATTTGTTATTATATTATACCATATACTGGTATAGTGTATAATAAGGAGATTCAATGATTAATGATAAGGTAAAGAAACAAACAATTGCAAGATTAAGAAAGATTGAGGGACAGGTTAAAGGTATTCAGAAAATGATTGAGAAGAGGAGATACTGTATCGATGTTGTAATGCAGATAGAAGCAGCTGAATCCGCACTTCACGGTGTAGCAGAAATCATCTTAAAAAATCACCTTGAGACATGTGTACTTAAAGCATTCAGGTCCAAAGATTTGGATGAGAGAATGCAAAAAGTGAATGAACTCATTGATTTATATAGAAAAGTTCACTCACGCTAACGAAAGGAGGTGATCTTATGGAAAAGGATCCAACCTGTGGAATGGAGGTTGATCCAGCAACAGCGCAAAAGTCTAAATATAAAGAGAAAACGTACTACTTTTGTTGTCCAACTTGTAAGGAGGTTTTTGACAAAGAGCCGGAAAAATATGTGAAAGAAGAGTCTGGAGGCTCGAGCTGTTGCGGCGGATAACTTAAGAGATTTCTGAGGAATTCAGAATCTCAATAATCAGAGGTCTCTGAAAAACAATTCAGGGACCTCTAAATGTAAAGGAAATATAGAATGGAGAAGGTAAAGGACCCTGTTTGCGGTATGCTGATAGATAAAGATGCTGCTCAGGGTAAATACCATTATAAAGGTAAGAATTATTATTTCTGTAATATAAGTTGCTATGAGAAGTTCAGAAAGGAACCAGAGAAATATTTGAAGAAAAAAGAAGCGTCTGAAGATTCAGTTGGTACCCAACCGCAGTTTTTTCTGCAGAAAGAGTCGGCGAAACTCAAGATAGGAGGGATGACCTGTACTGCCTGTGCAGCCACAATAGAGAAGACATTGAAAAAGAAACAGGGTGTAGTCACTGCAAATGTAAATTTTGCCACTGAGGAGGCTACTGTATCATACATACCAGGGAAAATCGATATGAAGGGTTTGATGAAAGCCGTTGAGGATTCCGGGTATAGTGTTATCAAAGAAAAAGAAGAAAGTGAAATAAAAGAAGCGCAGGCTGCAAAAAAAAGACTGACTATTGCGTGGATTATAACCCTTCCTATCGTTGTTCTAATGATATTAAAGATGATATTCGGGATTGAAATCCCTTTTTATCACTATCTTGAACTCGTTTTATCTGCAATTGTACTCACTTTCCCAGGTTTGCCAACCTACAGAAGTGCACTGAAGTCAATATTCCATAAGAGTGCAAATATGGATGTTTTGATTATGATGGGAACATCTGCCTCATTTCTAACCGGTATACTCAGGATTTTTGGTTTTTCAATTGAAAGTTTTGCAGGTGTGGGGGCAATGATTATGGCTTTCCATCTCACTGGAAGGTATATAGAGTCCGCTGCAAAAGGGAGGGCATCAAGTGCAATAAGGAAACTTCTTGAACTCGGGGCAAAAACCGCTAAAATACTCGAAGACGGCGAGGAAAAAGAGGTTTCCGTTGAAGATGTAAAAGTAGGTGACATTATGATTGTGAGACCGGGAGAAAAAATACCAACAGATGGTGAGCTCATAGAAGGTGAAAGTACAGTGGACGAGTCTATGGCAACAGGAGAGTCAATGCCTGTTAAGAAAAGGCCTGGAGATTCAGTGATTGGAGCGACACTAAACCAGATGGGGCTAATAAAGGTAAGAGCAACAAAAATCGGCAAAGATACATTTCTTTCACAGGTAATTAAACTTGTGGAAGAATGCCAAGGCACAAAGGTTCCTATCCAGAAATTTGCAGATAGGGTTACTTTCTATTTTGTCCCCTCTGTAATAGGTATTGCTATTCTCACTTTCTTGCTCTGGATATTCTTTCCCCAGATATTTACATCCATAGCTGAATGGGCATCGGGTTTCCTCCCCTGGGTGAACCTTCAGATCTCTACTGTCTCACTTGCTCTTTTTGCCATGGTTGCTGTCCTTGTAATTGCCTGCCCCTGTGCCTTAGGGCTTGCAACCCCGACCGCACTAATGGTGGGTTCTGGAATGGGTGCACAGCATGGTATTCTTTTCAGATCAGGTGAAGCAATACAGACAATTAAAGAGGTTAAAACCATAGTTTTCGATAAAACAGGAACCATTACAAAGGGTAAGCCTGAGTTAACGGATTCTATTCCCTTAAACGGGTATACGAACAATGAACTTCTAAAATATGCAGCCTCTCTTGAGAAAGGTTCAGAACATCCGATAGCCAGAGCTATTCTTGAGAAGGCAGCTTCAGAAAACATTAAACTCGAGGACCCAATAAATTTTGAAGCAGTTTCAGGTATGGGGATAAGAGGAACAGTTGATGGAAAGAAAATACTCATTGGAAATGAAGGTTTAATGAATTTAGAGGGAATGAGTTTAGGTACAATAGAAAGTGCAAAAGAAGAACTTCAGAACGAAGCCAAGACTGTAATCATTCTGGCAATTGATATAAAGATTGCCGGACTACTTGCAGTCGCGGATTCCCTTAAGGAAGATGCTGTCGATTCCATTCAGACATTAAAAGAAATGGGATTCAGGACGCTTATGCTAACAGGAGACAACGAAAAAACTGCACAAGCAATTGCAAATAAAGTAGGAATTGATGATGTACTTTCCAATGTTCTTCCTCAGGACAAACAGAAGCTGATTGAAAAATTACAGGAGGAACAAATGGTTGCTATGGTCGGGGATGGTATAAACGATGCTCCTGCACTTACACAGGCAAATGTTGGTATCGCGATTGGGACAGGAACGGATATAGCTATTGAGGCTTCGGATATTACACTTGTAAAGGGCGATATCTCTTCAGTGGTAAAAGCTATAAAACTTTCACTTGCTACATTCAGGAAAATAAAAGAGAACCTTTTCTGGGCATTCTTTTACAATATTATTGCCATTCCTATCGCGATACTTGGACTTCTTCATCCGCTTATAGCAGAGGCTTCTATGGCATTTTCGTCAATTAATGTTGTAACAAACTCTCTGCGGTTAAGAAGATTAAAACTTTAATACTTAACATAATTGGTTAAGGCCCTTAAAAAGTCCATAGTCGAGATTGCTTTAGGAGCAATAATCTTCTGTATTGCTCTGGTGTTCAGAAATTTTTTTCTCGTCAATCTATTCCTCTTTTTGGTCAGTTACTTAATCATAGGGAGGAGTATAGTATGGAAGGCTATTAGGAATATTATTCATGGGAAGGTCTTTGACGAAAACTTTCTTTTAACTGTGGCTACAGGGGGTGCATTTGCAATAAAGGCATTCCCCGAGGCAGTAGCAGTAATGCTTTTCTTCAGGGTTGGAGAGCTTTTTGAGGAAATGGCAGTAAACCGCTCAAAGAGGTCCATCAAATCGCTCCTGGATATAAGAGCGGATTATGCAAACGTAAGAATAGATGGTAAAATTAAGAAGATTCGGCCTGAAGAAATTAAGATAGGCAGCCTGATTATAGTAAAACCGGGTGAGAAGATACCATTAGATGGCACTATAGAAAAAGGGGAATCGACGGTGGATACATCTGCTTTAACAGGTGAATCCCGACCAAAAATGCTAAAAAAGGGTGATACTATTCTTTCTGGAATGATAAACACGACAGGTGTTTTAACCATTTATGTAACAAAAAAATTTGGCGAGTCGACTGTCTCAAAGATAATTAATTTAGTGGAAAAAGCCATCAGTAAGAAAGCACCAACTGAAAGGTTTATTACTAGATTTGCACGGTTTTATACACCTGCGGTGGTTATTCTTGCCTTCTCTCTTGCTATAGGCCCAGTTATCCTCTCCAGGATACCTTTCTTCACTCCTTTTTTCTCACACGAAGAGAGCTTTTCAGTATGGATATACAGGGCTTTAATATTTCTGGTAATTGCATGCCCCTGTGCCTTGGTTATCTCCATACCACTCGGATTTTTCGGAGGCATAGGCGCTGCTTCAAGGAGAGGAATACTCGTAAAAGGTTCCAATTACTTAGAGGGATTAAGCAATCTCCACACAGTGATTTTTGATAAAACCGGTACATTGACAAAGGGTCTCTTCAAGGTTACCAATGTGGTTTCCTGTAATGGGTTTTCAAAGGACGAACTTCTGAGACTAGCTGCTGAGGCAGAGGTACATTCTAACCACCCTATTGCGAAATCCATATCTGAGGCTTATGGCAAAGAGGTTGATGAAAATTGCGTTGAGGATTACGAAGAGATACCCGGATACGGCGTAAGAGCGAAGGTTGAGGGAAGAAGCATTTTGGCAGGTAATGATAAATTGCTCCATAAAGAAAATATCGCTCATGACACCTGTTACGTTGAGGGAACAGTAGTTCACATTGTCGTCGATAATAGGTACGGGGGATATATTGTCATATCTGACGAGATAAAAGAGGATGCCAGTACCACAATTGAAAATTTACGAAGGGATGGAATTAAAAAACAGATTATTGTCACTGGTGACAGCAAGGTAATTGCCCAGTCTGTCTCCGAAAAACTGCGAATGGATGGCTTTTTTGCAGAATTGTTGCCACATGAAAAGGTAGAGGTAGTTGAGAAATTAGTAGAAAATAAAACCCATAAAAATGAAAGAATAGCATTTATTGGGGATGGAATAAACGACGCACCTGTTTTAGCTCGTTCAGATATTGGCATTGCTATGGGTGCTTTAGGTTCAGATGCTGCCATTGAGGCGGCGGACGTTGTGTTGATGACAGATGAACTAATCAAAATCCATGAAGCTATACTAATTGCACGAAGAACTAAGGTGATTGTCTGGCAGAATATTGTCTTAGCGCTGGGAATAAAGTCAGCGTTTTTGTTCCTTGGAGCAATTGGATTTGTTGCAATATGGGAAGCAGTATTTGCTGATGCAGGAGTTGCCCTTCTTGCAATCCTTAACGCATCAAGGACAATCGGGTATCGGATGAAGTAATGAAGAAATCCGAACACCAATGACAAATGGCGAATAAATAATTACAAAATTCGGTATTTTAGAATCGCTATTTTTTTATCTTTCGGATTTTGGATTTTCTGTTCTTTATTCCCCTTTGAAAAATTCTCTTGCATAGATTTTCATTAAGCTGTAAGTATCTCCATCTTTTTTAAGAAGAATCCCTATATCAAATTCATACATTAAATCGTATGTCCTTCCATAGACAAAAAGAGTGCTATCTGAAAAGGCACAATGCCAGGTTTTTATATCTTCAAGTCGAAGCTTTGATTTTGGATTATGAATTTCATCCTTAATTTTGTTTAAGAGAAGAGGATAGTTTTCTTCAACTCCATCCTTTATTTTACCAATATCATCGAAAGACTTAATCTCAATTTCTGAAAGGTATGGTTCACCATTCGAAGCAACTGTCCCCCTTACTACTATTAGACTCGTTTCAGAATTATATGAGAAGCTGTCTTTAAGGGGGACATAGAATAACCCGGAATCATTAAATGTCCTTAAGAACGAAACGAACTTCCCCTTTACATAAATACCTTTTATATCAACCAGCACATCCTTCTTGAGAGTTTCCAATCCGTTACGTCCATTTACTCCGTAGTATGGAAGTTTTTGAAAATAAAGTGGGAAATCTTCTGTTTCAAGATATTTTAGGGGATTACTTAAATCCTCATCAGGCTTTTCACAGAATAGAAATAGAAAAAGGATGATAATTAAAAAATATTTCATATAAAAGCGTGTAGGGCATTCAATTGAACGCCCCTACATTTAAACAACGTATCATCCTGTTATTCTATCTTTATGAGTTTTTTTACAATCTCCAACCCTCTGCCAGTTCTTGCCACACAGAAATAGACTCCAGCTGGAACTGGTTTGTTCTCATTATTTCTTCCATCCCAGTTTACTATCCTATATGTTTTTTCACCCTTTGATTCAATTCTCCTCACCCTTTGACCTACAATATTATAAATTGATATGTCAACCTTCTGGTTTTTTACAGCAGAGAAGAAAATCCCGGTAGAACTCTTAAAAGGATTCGGATAGATTTTGAAGATGGTGGGTTCTATATCTTTCGATTCTTCGATCCTGACTGCTGCATCTTCAATATTTCCTGTTCTCTTTGGGTTGCATCTAAACATATTCCAGTACGCTTCATACCCTCTCGCTTCCTTGTAATCTATGGCTGAGAGACCGTTAATATTACCAAAGAAGATTTCAAGATCACCGTCATTATCAATATCCTCTACTGCGGGTGTTGTTGGCGAACCTGCTGTTGGGAGAGGGAAAATATCAAATGTATCACCATTTCCTTCGAATACAAAGAGTTCGCCACCATCGGCAATTACAATGACTTCAGGAGCATTATCATTATTTAAATCTGAGAATACAACCTGTGATCTAACCTTACTTCCAAGATCAATAGGCCATCCAGCTAATGGTGCTCCTGTATGATGGTATGCATAAACAAAGCAGTCATCAGAGCCAAAGAAAATTTCTAAATCGTTATCGCCATCTACATTAGCAAAGGATGGTGAACTTCTAACATCACCTCCAGTTCCTACTTTCCAGTCAAGTGTACCGTCACTATTAATAACGTAAAGTGTATCATTTGTTGAACCAATGGTTATCTTAACACCGGTTCCATCAAGGTTAGCAATCGAAGGAGCATCCCAAATATTCCCACCCGTGTGGAAAGGCCAACCAGTAAGGATTGTGCCATCAGGTGAAACTGCATAGACATTCCCTCCGTATGTTGCCACAATAATCTCCTTCGTATAATCACCGTTTATGTCTCCCACAGCACAACCAGCAGTAATCATACTTGCATCGGGAAGGGATAGAGGGAAATTGGTATTAAAAGGAGTTCCATCTGATTTCAGGACATAAAGCTTCTTATCAAAACTCCCAACGATAATCTCAAGTTTATTGTCGTTATCAAGGTCGGAAAGAGCAGGTGTTGCTATAACCGGTCCTCCTGTTGTAACACTCCAGCTTAAGTTTCCAAGCCTGTCAACGAGATAAATATTATTATTAAACCCTGCAAATGCAATATCAATTACTCCATCATTATCCACATCACCAACAGCAGGTGAAGCCCAGAGTTTGTTCGAGACATGGTAAGGAAAGGTAGAAAAATCTTCTCCTCTATAGTTCTTTACAAAAAGGTTTCCTCCCTCAGAACCGTAAATCACCTCTCCAATGTAATCGTTGTTCAAATCCACAACTGCAGGAGAAGTCTTCACCTGCTCTGATTGGACAGGCCACCCAGACTGCATCCATCCAAATTCCATATCGAATTCGAGTTCTATCCAGTATGAGCCACTACTTCCAACAGCAGTAACATAAAGGGTCATCGCGACAGGGTCAAGAGAACCACCCTCCACGCCAAGCACTTCAAAAGGATCTGATGCATTATCCTTTGACTGCCCATCCACAATTGTGCCATAGTCTCCTGTAGAATCTATGATTGAAATCCTCGGGTCGTTGCACCGTAAGACTGCATCCACAAATTGCGCATCATCCCATCCCTGTACATTCTCTATAGTAACAATAATCTTCCCCTGTTCTCCTGGATTGAGAACTCCATCACCGTCACCACCTATTGAATCATTTACCATGTAGCTTACAAAGATGAGATATGGATATCCTGCTGGAACCATGGTCAACCAGGCAGCACCCTGTTCTATATCGCATTCGCCCCATGCTATCCTGAAGTAACCATCCTCGCCCCAGTTAGGACCCCAGCAATTTTTAACTATCCAGCAGGAATCAGCGTCGTTCCAACCGACGAGCGTTACAGCATGATATCCTGAAATACCACCCCAGACATGTCTATAAACACCACCCGTGTAAGAATTGAAATCTTCATAAACAGTAAAAGAGACCGCAATAGGACCGTTCTGAACAACATCCTTTATACCCCATACATAGGGGTAAGCCCAACCCCACTGGTTTGCTTTCCTTTTGGTAAACATATATCTTCCACATCTTTCAGAACAGGGAATGTTATCGTTTGCCTGATATGGGAAGCAGGCTTCTTCAGAAACACCAATATATTTTAGCGTATTCATTGCTGGTTCAATGTTCCAGCCGGAACATGACCCACCATTGCAAGACATAAGTTCCTGTTCGGACATATCCGTTGAAAGGTTTTCACAACCTGCATCGATATTCATCACAGCTTCCATTGGGCCAAGTACAGAAAAACAGACGCAGGAACCACAGGCCCCCTGATCCCGTATGGGTGTTATATAATTCACTCCATTGTAATTCCTCCAATCGAGTGATTCGGGATATGTTTTACTCGGTGTAAAAACAGGTCCCATTTCCCTCTCATGTGGTGCGGGATCTAGTCCTTTGATATACCCCAAACGCGCTCTTCTCTCCTCCTTTGAAAGGATTGACATGGATGTTATTCCAGCCTGCCATTTTGCACCCTTTTCCTTTATTGCTTGCCTGATGCTATCAAGCTCAGCATCAGCAAAAAGGTGGATAGCAAAAATAAAAAATACGATTAGAAATAGAAACCTTCTCATACAACCTCCTCTTCTTTTTTTATAGATTACTAACTTACTAAAAAACTGCTGCTTTGTCAAGTATTTTTTGTCGTTTTTTCTTAAGCCAGTTCGCTATTTTATAGAATCTTCTTGACATCTAAAAAGAACTTTAGTATAAAATAGAATTAGATACTCGACACTAATTACACTGATAAAAGTAATTAATAGAGAAACAAGGAGTCGGAGAGTAAGGAGTAGAATTTAGGAGATTTTATGGAAAGACTAACTGATGTCCCGATTTATAAAATCGGAAAGGTAAGGGATGTTTACGATCTGCGTGATAGACTTCTTATCGTTGCCTCTGATAGGATTTCTGCGTTTGATGTCGTCCTTGGCAGTGAGATTCCTGAAAAGGGGAAGATACTGACTCAGATGTCTCTATTCTGGATGGATAAAACAAAAAAAATCATCGAAAATCACTTGATTTCAGGAGATGTTAAGGATCTCCCTCCTCAACTTGAAAAATACAAATCCTCCCTCTGGGGAAGGATTATGATTACAGAAAAGACAGAACCCCTTTCCATAGAGGCAGTAGCAAGGGGTTATCTTGCAGGTTCAGGATGGCGGGAATACAGAGAAACGGGTGAGATATGTGGCATAAAACTCCCTAAGGGTCTTGTTGAAGCAGGGGAATTAGCCGAACCCATATTTACACCATCCACAAAGGCAACGGAGGGTCATGACATAAATATTACAGAGAAGGAGGCAGAGGAGATAGTAGGTAAGAAAAACTATGCTATAATCAAAGAGGCGAGCCTCAACATTTACCAATGGGCAAAAGAATATGCGTTAAAAAGAGGCATCATTATTGCAGATACAAAGTTTGAGTTCGGGAAATTGAATGATAGGATTATCCTGATAGACGAACTTCTTACCTCCGATTCATCACGCTTCTGGCCACGCGCAGAATACGAGCCTGGTCACGGACAATTAAGTTTTGATAAACAGTACGTTAGGGATTACCTTGAAACCACAGGATGGGATAAGAAACCACCTGCCCCCTCACTTCCAGAAGATGTCATAAAAAATACACAAAAAAAATACCAGGAAGCTTTTAACCTGCTGACGAAAGAGTAGAGAGTAGTCTAATTAGTTTTATTAGTTTAAAAGGTAAATTATTGTTATCCGTGTGAATCCGTGGCTAAATATCAGACATCCAAATTCTGGACGGTTTGGGCATTTTCTTCTATAAACTTACGCCTTGGTTCAACAGCATTTCCCATGAGGATTGTAAAGGTTTTTTCTGCTATTACAACGTCTTCAAGGGTTACTCTCTTCAACGTTCTTGTTTCAGGGTCCATTGTTGTCTCCCACAACTGATCTGGATTCATCTCACCAAGACCTTTATATCTTTGTATATGTATATTCTCACTTTCACCCATAGATTCAAGTGTTCTTTTTAATTCGTCATCATCAAAGGCATACTTGACTTCTTTAGCCTTTTTTACCCTGTATAGTGGCGGTTGGGCTATATACACATAACCTCTCTCTATTAATTCCTTCGCATATCTGTAAAAAAATGTTAAAAGTAGTGTTCTTATATGTGAACCATCCACATCCGCATCGGTCATTATTATAATCCTGTGATACCTCGCCCTGTCAGCATCAAAGTCATCGCTACCAATACCTGTTCCAAGTGCAGAAACAATTGTTCTGATTCCCTGATTGGATAGGATTTTGTCAAGCCTTGCCTTCTCTACATTCAATAATTTTCCCCTTAATGGCAGGATTGCCTGGAATGATCTGTCTCTTCCCTGTTTTGCACTACCTCCAGCAGAATCTCCCTCTACAATAAATATCTCAGTCATTTCTGGATTTGAAATAGAACAATCAGCAAGTTTTCCAGGTAATGAGTCACTCTCAAGAAGACCCTTTCTTCTCGTAAGTTCCCTCGCCTTTTTAGCAGCCACCCTTGAGCGTGTAGCGATAAGAATCTTAGCGACAATTTTATTCCCAACAGTAGGATTCTCTTCAAGATAACTGGAGAGTTTTTCACCTACAAACGATTCTACAATTCCTTTAACCTCACTGTTCCCAAGTTTTGTTTTTGTCTGTCCTTCAAACTGTGGGTTTGGTAAATTAACCGAAAGTACACTGGTAATGCCCTCTCGAACATCATCACCCGTAGGAACTTCATTCTTTATAAGATTGTTCTTCTTACCATAGTCATTTATCGAACGGGTAAGGGCAGATTTAAATCCTATGAGGTGTGTCCCCCCTTCTTTTGTATCAATATTATTTGCAAATGTAAATATATTTTCTGTATAGGAATCAGTATACTGGATTGCCACTTCAATCTCTATTCCGTTTGATTTGCCCGAAAAATAGATAGGTCTATGGAGGGGTGATTTGTTAGTATCAAGATATTTAACAAACTCTACTATTCCGCCTTTATATTGGAAATCAGATGATTTGCCAGTCCCCTCATCGCTCAATGAAATCAAAAGCCCCTTATTTAGAAAAGCAAGTTCACGTAATCTGTTTGCAAGTATATCAAAACTGAATGTTCTTTCCTTAAATATTTCCCCATCAGGGGAAAACTGTATTTTTGTCCCTGTTTTCTTTGCAGTCCCAATCTTCTTTAATTCACTCTTCACTTCTCCTCTCTCGAACCTCTGCCCATAAATATTACCATCCCTTCTCACCTCTACCTCAAGCCACTCCGAAAGTGCATTAACAACTGATACGCCAACACCATGGAGTCCACCAGAAATCTGATAGCTCTTTCTGTCAAATTTTCCGCCAGCATGGAGCATTGTAAGGACCACCTCTACAGCAGGTTTCTTCTGCTGAGGATGTATGTCAACAGGTATCCCACTCCCATTATCAATCACACTAACACTGCAGTCTTTATGCACGATAACCTTTATCTTACTGCATCTCCCTACCATAGCCTCGTCAATACTGTTATCAACAACTTCAAAAACTAAATGGTGTAAACCCCTTGTGCTTGTATCCCCGATGTACATCGAAGGTCTTCTCCTGACAGCCTCTATCCCTTTCAAAACTTGAATACTTTTTGCATCGTATACCATCACAACACCTCCCTCTTCAATAAAAAAAGGATATCTTCAATAATCCACTTGCCAGTTTTTTTATTAAGTTTCTCGATGATCTCTGACTTCAAAAAGAGAAGTTCATTCATCCATGCTGAATTCTCTACTTCTACGACAAGCTTTCTATTCTTTGCATAAAGTGGCTTCGTCTTTTCTGAAATTCGCTGACCAACTACTTCATCCCAGAAAAGAATGGATTTTTGCTCGTTGTATCTCTTTGAGAGTCCCAGGTTTTTCATAACCTTATCAAGGATATTACTTACTTTTTTCATTTTAAATATCTATCGTTTTCAAGGTTGTCATAGTATTCAGCATCTCACAATTTGTTGTAGCGACAAAACACTGTCCAATAGTTGTAACACTATTAAGAACCTTTTCCGTTCTGACCTTATCAAGCTCAGCAACCGCTTCATCAATGAGAAGAATCGGGCTATCATTCCTCTTGCTCTTGAGGAAAGATGCTTGTGCAATCTTAAGTGAAATAGCACAGGTTCTCTGTTCCCCTTCGGATGCATACTTACGAATAGGTAATTCGTTTATGGTTATCGAAAGTTCGTCCCTGTGCGGACCTGTGAGGGTCATACCTTTTTCTAATTCCTCCTCTCTTCTCTTGTTAATACTTTCATAGAAACCTTCCTTTATGCTCTCATTTAATTGAAAGGATAGAGCATACTCGACGGATAATCTATCCTTTTGGGGCGAAAACAGCGTGTAATAGAAAGAAGCACACTCGTTTAAATCTTTCATAATGGATAATCTTCTCTTGATAATCCGACTACCTATCTGAACTAATTCATCAGTCCATCCGTCTATCCCAGATATATCATCTCTCCTCCCGATTTTTCTTAAATAAAGAACTTTATTTCTCTGCCTTAAAACCCTTCTGTAGTC
Organism: Candidatus Cloacimonadota bacterium; assembly: GCA_004375965.1. Lineage (GTDB taxonomy): Bacteria > Hydrothermota > E44-bin80 > E44-bin80 > E44-bin80 > SOIS01. The sequence continues at coordinate 41,289 of SOIS01000037.1, forward strand.
AAGCAAATCACTGAGATAATCAGGGAATAAAAGAGAAAGTAAGGAATCAAGAAAACGCCTTCTCATCGCAGGCTCTCCTGTGATAAGATTTATATCGTTCAGAGAAAGAAGGATAAGCGCAACGTTCCCTATCAATTCCTTCATGTTTGTTATTTCAACGTCATTAATGAGTATTTTCTTTTTTCCATGCGAAAACCGAAACTCAATCTTCTTTTTATGAGTCCCATTAAAAAACCCTTTTATCCTGAAAAATTCTTTTGAGTGCATTACTAACTCTTCAGGATTTATCGTCTTAAAGGACTTTCCATACACAAGAATATAAATAGATTCAAGCAGGTTTGTCTTTCCGCAACCATTCATTCCACAGAGAAAAGAGCCTGCTTTATCAAACGTAAGATTTTTCTCATTATAGTTTCTAAAATTCTCAAGAACTATCTCTTCTATATACATTCCTATTCATTTTATATCATAATTTTTCTTAATTTTCAAGCATTTTTTGCTATTTTTTTGTAATATTGTATTTTTGTAAATACATATGAAATAAAGACTTGAAGTTATTATGTTAAAGAAATTTCTGGAAAAAACAGAAATCTCTGATTATTCGCCTGTTAGATATAAAATATTATCTAAAAGAGCAAACAGTTTAGAACCGATTACACCGATGAGGTCGCCAAAGCATTCTTCCAGCGACCTAAAAAAGACTTGACGAA
>SOIS01000044.1 GCA_004375965.1 Candidatus Cloacimonadota bacterium
CATCGATGACACCGATAGAACCTTTGAATGAGGTTGGTGCAACAACAATTCTCATTTTTCTGGTCTGTTTAGTCTATCTGGTTTATTTGGTTTCTTTAGTTTCTTTGGTCCCGATAAAATAGCTTACGCATTTTACGGGATAAATTTATTTGGTCTACTTGGCTTTCTCTCTACTCTCTACTCTCTACTCCCTACTCCCTATTCCACCTCTACTATGCCCTTACCAGTTCCAGTATTTAGTGAAAAATCTGTTATCTTAACAATTATTGTATATTCACCCACTTCCTTCTCTTTAACAGTAAAAAAGAACCTCTCTTCCTTACTGTCAAATATACCATCATCGGGAAGGACGACATTCCAATCTCCGCCATTTACTGAATATGAAGTAGATTCCAATGTAGACAGTTTATCATTTGCAGTAACAGTAACTTCAATATCTTTACCTCTTGCTTTTATTGAATTAACTTCAATAACAGGAGGCGTATTATCAATAATAAAAGGTTCTGAAACCAATTCAGATTCAAGTGCACGAGAAGAGGGATTATCCCTTTCGTCGCTTACAGAAACCTTAGCATAATAGATACCATCTGGAAGGGTAGTCTCATCCCAGATAAAAGCGGGTTTTTTTAGACCCTTCTTTAACTCCTTCCACTCCTTCTCTTTCTCTCCCCGGTAAAAGAAAGAAAAACTGAGTGAATCTCCATCAGGATCGTATACTTCCCAGTAAGCACATCTCTTTTCCTTCTCAAGTCTGTAGAGTACTTGTGGTAGGTCATGTCCAAGGTCTCTGTAGAAATTCTTTTGTCTCTCTGATAATACAGTTTTTGGTCCTATGAACGATTCTAAATTTTCACTCGCACTGACTCCAACGGGGCAGATAATTACTTTCTTAATGACCGGTGCTCTATTCTTTGGGAGATAAGAGATAGAGACCTCTTTTAAAAGTGGTGACTTTCCAGCGCTTGCTGTCTTGAATTCGCATTTTATCTGAATAAATCGTGATGGAAAAAGATTTATTACGCTACCTTTTCTCATCTGTTTCCAATCCGACCAGTCCTCATCAGGGTTTTCTTTATTTCCTACCCTTAACCATAAAGAGAATGATGTGCCTGTTGGGATATCAACATCCCAATCGGCCCTCCCGAAAATTGACTTCGTTCCTGTATCAAAAACATCTGATGTTATTCTCCCTACCTTTGAAAGGTCAGACCCCATCTTGATTACATTTCCAAGATTTCCTGTGAGAACAAAATATGAATTCTTCTTTTTACCTTCGACTATCCTAAGAACGGGAGAGTTTTCAAATTGGTTCACCTGGCTTATCCGTCCATCTTCATTTGCAGAATATAACCTACCATTTGCTGTCCCTATCAAAACCTTTCCATCCTTAAATCCAGAAAGAGAGTATATAGGTGGTGTTGGACATTCCCACAAAGAGGTAATCGTCTCTTCGTCTATGTCAAATCTATAGAGTATACTCTTTTCCTTTTTCTTTATATCCTGCAAAGGACCAAGATTGCTGAAAAAGGGAGTATGAGATAATGTCCTTACTGCAATGGGTCGACTGACTGTTGCAAAATATATTGTGTTATCCATTCCAACCATAGAATGGACCTCATTCTCTTTTGTATCATAAAGAACCGTGGCTTTAGTTTTCCCGACTACTTCAAAAAGAAGACCATTAGGTTCAGTCCCTGCATACATCTTTTTTTTATATATTAGAAGACTAACTATGTGATTTTCTTTTGAGCTATAATATGTCTCGCTTTTACCCTCTGGTGAAATCCTGAACAATTTTCCCCTATCACCCGTTGCAGCAAAGAGCATTTCCTTTTTATCAAAAAGCAGCTTCCAGATATACTTTTCACCTGTTTTAAAGAATTCTTTCACTTTTCCATTCTTTGATACTCTGTATATAATGCCTGAAGGACTTTCTCCAATGTAGATATTATCTTTTTTATCCACAGCAAGTGCGAATATCTCCGCACCTTTCTCAGAAGTGAAAACTGTTGAAATTTGATGTGAAAGTGTGATCCTGAAAACCATACCTTCATTTCCGCTAGAGACATATAAATTTCCTCTGCTATCATTCACACAATCCCATAAAAAGACCTCTGTTGACTGAAAAATTGTATCTATACCATAAGATAGGAAGATAAATCCTTTACTGTCAATTATTACATTTTCAACCTTTACTTTACTTAAATCCTTTGTACCTTTCCATTTCAAGAGTTTTGAACCGGAAGAGAATAAAACAAAGACATTACATAAAAGGAAGATAAATAATAACCCGACTCTTTTCATCAATCCTCCCTCAATCAATAATTTTTAATCCAATAATACTACTTCCCGAAACAAGAAAATCGCACTGCTTTTCCATTCTTGCGACAATTCCACCTTTTGTAAATCTGCTTTCTCCAAAACCTTGAGAATCCTCCATAAGATGAAGCATGGATGATGGGAGAGAACCAAGTTCGTACCCCTTCACAATCATACCCCTCTTAGGGGAAAGGAGTAAACAGTAAAGAACATTGTTTCTCGGAGCAAGCCTTAGAAGTTCAATAATCTGACCCTCCCTTTCTGCAGTGAATATATTTGATGCTCTTTCCAACTCAAGACTTTTCAATCCATTAGCACCAACAATAGCAATTCTTACAGTTGAATCAGTGTACGTTTCAGGAACCCTTACAGTAAATTTTTCTTTTATGACCTTTCCTTTCATCTCTCTAAGAAAAACCGTTAAATCTATTTTTCCACCCCTTCCAATTGTAAAACTTCCTGGTTTGACAGTTTCTATCACAGCAGCCTTTACTTCTTCAGTTACATGTGTGGTTATATTAATTTCTTTTATCTTAATCCTTTCAAATTTGTCATTAAGAATCAAACCGAGAATATCATTAATATTATTTAAACTAAGTACTAATGCCTTTTCTCCTGAGAAGAAGTTTTTGAGTTTTACATCTCCATACTTTTCCAGTTTGAGATGTATTTCAAGAGAGAGTGTGAGATTACCATATAATCGACCTTGTGTAAGGATTGCATTTGAGAATGTTATCCCTGAGAAAAAGGGTGTGAGTTCCTTATGGTCAATAATATCAAAATGAAAGGTCTTACTCTCTTTCTCCTTTATTACAGTAACACTCAGAGGTATCGTATGTGCTTTTTTCCCTATTACTCCATATACTGCACTACGCCTGTCCTGTAAAACAGATCCAACCTCTTTTCCACCACTTGCAATCTTGAATGAGTTATACTGACTCGGCATAATTGCATAAACATAGGCTGTTGTCATCGGAATAGATGTCTTTCCTGAAAAGAAAAGGGGATGTCCAAACGCAAAAACATCGTCTCCCTCTATATATGTAACTGTCCCTATTGCACCAATTAAAACATCTCCACCTACAAGCTGTGCTATAACACCTGAGCCGATAAAAAGTGAGTCCTTAGCATCTCTCTCACCTGATACTCCACCTCCCAAAACAATGCTGAAGCCCCTTTCTCCAAAGAAATCATCTATATCCTTCATAAGCCAATCATCAAACCCTGAAACAACGAGAGGCGTACGTATCCGTGTTAGGGTAACACCTGAGTAAGGAGATATTTTCCCTTCTCCTCGAATTTTAATCTCTGACTCACCACCTACTTCTTCTGTGCTATCTATTTTAGTAGCAATGATTTCTTCTATTGGTGTAATCCCTGTTATGGGTTCAATAGAAAATGACCAGGCATAAGCAGCAGCGCCTATAATTTTCCCATTTATAAAGATGGGACTTCCACTCATACCTGAAATAATACCAGTCTTTTCAAGCCCGGCACCACTTAATCGAGCAATGATAACTTTCCTATCAGGTCCTACCTTCTCAAGAACCCCAAGGATCTCAACATCAAAGGTATCAAGTTTATTTTCTCCAAATACAGAGATACCGTAACCTTTCATACCCGCTTTTACAGAGTCAACTGACATGATTTCGTATGAGAAAAGTGTAAAAGGCAAAAAAATAAAAAAGAAAAAAAAGATTCTTTTCACATAGCCTCCTCAATTTTTATTTCATTACAATTACATCTTTTTCATCTTATCCAAAAATCAAATGGAAGTCAAGAAAAAAAGAGAAAACAAAGAGATGCAACTGCGGAGTTCGCAGAGATTGCTGTGAGAAAAACAAGCAAAGAGCTTGGGGGTTGCAAAACCTTTGGAATGGCTTATTGCAGATAATATGTGTCAGATGCTAAAAAGCAAGATTTACCACTTATCAGTCCATCTTTTAAGGTCTGGGATAAGTTTTTCTAATTTTCTTTTTGCATCATCTTCGAAAATCTGCATATCTTCTGCCATTTTCCTTGCTGACCTTTCAATCATATCTTCCATTTGAACAGTAGGTTCATTAAATTCACCATCTTCATAACACTGAATGCAGTAATCTTCGCTTTGTGTTCCATCAGGATTTGACCCGAATCTATCATCTTCAATTGGCAAACCACAACTCTGACAGATAAATGTACCTCCAAACATTCTTCCACCTCCTTTTTAATTGCTTCATTGATGACTTTAGCAGAAATTACTTTACTTGTCAACTTTTAAACTGCGCAATCTGGAATTGAATATGCTTGTCATGTTTAATACGCTACTTTGAATCTGCCTGTACTGTATAATATGATAAATTAGAGCATACGTATTAGTACAAGGTGCGAACAATCACATATTTTGCTTTTCAGAAAATATTACAAAAAATATCTTGACTTTTGAACAATATAGTTTTATAAGGAAGAAAAACAAGGAGGTGGCATGGAAGAAAAAATTACCATATCGGCAATAAAGGCAGATGTGGGCGGCTTTGTTGGGCATTCATCAATGCATCCTGCATTGATGGAAAAAGCAAAAGAATCACTTGAAAGCACAAAGAATAAAGGAATAATAATTGATTTCTGTGTGACACACTGTGGTGATGATTTGGAACTCATTATGACACACAGAAAAGGGACAGAGAGTGGGGAAATACATAAACTTGCCTGGGATATCTTTGTAGAATGCACAGAGGTGGCAAAGGAGTTGAAACTCTATGCAGCGGGTCAGGATCTACTTTCTGATGCATTCTCGGGTAATATAAAAGGGATGGGACCAGGGTATGCAGAAATTGAAATCCTCGAAAGAAAGAGCGAACCTATTATTATCTTTATGGCTGATAAAACATCTCCAGGTGCCTGGAATTATCCCCTTTTCAAGATCTTCGCCGACCCATTCAATACGGCAGGTCTTGTAATAGACCCAAAGATGCATGATGGTTTTGTCTTTGAAGTCCTCGATATTTTCGAAAATAGAGA
>SOIS01000231.1 GCA_004375965.1 Candidatus Cloacimonadota bacterium
CTACTAAAAAATGTTTTCTTATATTAAATTCCTTGCTTAGAGGGCTGGGTTCACGATATTTTGGCAGGCTCGCAATGACAGGAAGGAGATTTTGAGCTTTTATGCCTTGTACCTTATGTTCTGATATTCTGATACTCTGATATTCTGATACTCTTATGCTCTATCCCAGAACTTTCTTATATATGTACTCTATATTCTTCAGATAATAATTAATATCGAAACATGATTCCAGTTCATTCCTTGTTAACAACTTTTTTATCTTCTTATCACCTAAGAGAACTGTTAGAAAATCTTTTTCATCCTTCCATACCTTCATTGCATCTGACTGAACAATCTTATAAGCATCCTCCCTTGACATTCCCTTTTCAATAAGTTTCAGGAGAATACTCTGTGAAAATATTAACCCCTTTGTCATATCAATATTTCTTTTCAGACGCTTTTCATCGACAGTTAGATTTTTAAGAATGAATAATAGTTTTTCGAGACTATAATCGATTAATGTTGTAGAATCAGGGAATATAATCCTTTCACAGGAAGAATGACTGATGTCCCGTTCATGCCAGAGTGCAATATTCTCAAGTGCAACAATAACATGAGAGCGAACAAGACGTGACATGCCACACAGTCTTTCACAGAGAATGGGATTTCTCTTATGGGGCATTGCAGATGACCCTTTCTGACCTTTGGTAAAAGGTTCCATAACCTCACCTACCTCTGTCCTCTGTAGATGCCGAATCTCCAGGGCAATCTTTTCTATTAGTGATGCAATAAACGCAAGTGCAAAGAGATATTGAGCATGATGATCACGAGAAATAATCTGGCTTGTTGCATAGCAGGGTTTCAGTTTAAGCTTACGAGCTGCATATTCGAAAACATCTGGAGGCATGGTCGAAAACGTTCCTACTGATCCAGATATTTTTGCATACGAAATATTTTCAATTGCATCGCTCAATCTTCCTATGTTTCTTCCTACTTCATCATACCACAAGAGAAACTTCAAACCAAGGGTTATTGGTTCTGCATGAACACCATGTGTACGTCCCATCATTACGGTCTTCTTATACCTTTTCGATAGTTGTCTAAGTATCCGCTTAAGGTTTTTTAATTTCTTGAGTATGTGTTCGCCAGCCTCCTTGAGTAGAAGAGCAAATGCTGTATCGAGAATATCTGAGGAGGTCATCCCCATATGGATGAATCGAGCATCTTCACCAATATTCTCTGAAAGATTCGTTAGGAAAGCAATTACATCATGTTTTACTCTTTTTTCTATCTTCTCTATCCTTTTAACATTAAACGCAGCCTTTTTCTTTACTCTTTCAAGAACATCCTTTTTCACATCACCTCTTTTCACCCATCCCTCAAGTACGGCAAGTTCCACACTGAGCCATTTATTAAACTTTGTCTCATAGCTCCATATCTCCTTCATTGCCTCTGTAGTATACCTCTCTATCATTTCACCTCCTCTTAAACTTTTAACACTCCTGAACTCTTGAACCTTTTAACCTTTGAACTTTTTTAACTTCTGAACTCTTACATTTTCTTATCATATATAAACTTATTTTACTTAATAATACTATAGAAGTCAAGAAAATTTCTTAAGGTCAATGTGCGCCTACCTACTTCCTGCTCCATGTTCCTTCATCCTTCTCTTTTCCATACCCTGTTTAAAGTCTTGCAATGACTTCTTTTCAATTTTTCTTGACAAAGACTTCTTTATCTGTTATTTATATCCTATCATTTATTAGTATAATCAAACAAGACGAATTATGTTTAGAAATTTCGAGATTTAGGAGGTAGCCTGTCAAGAGTAATTGCAGTAGCAAATCAAAAAGGTGGAGTAGGAAAAACTACAACAGCAATAAATCTATCTACAAGTCTTGCGATTGCAGAAAAGAGCGTGCTGCTTGTCGATATTGACCCACAGGCGAATGCAACGAGCGGTCTTGGATTCAACAGTAATGGAATTAACCATACGGTATATGATTTATTTGTTTCGAATATTGATATTCGCGAAGTAATCCTGCAGACAGAACTTCCTCGTTTCAAGCTAATCCCATCAGAAGTCGGACTAGTTGGTGCAGAGATAGAGCTTGCAGATAGCGAAAACAGGCAATACAGACTAAAGGACTCAATACAGAAAATAAGTAATAACTATGATTTTACCATAATAGACTGTCCGCCTTCCCTTGGACTTTTAACTATAAATGGTTTGGTTGCATCAGATTCTGTTCTTATTCCTATACAGAGCGAATTTTATGCAATTGAAGGGCTTGGAAAACTACTAAACACAATTAACCTTGTTCAGAGAAGTTACAACCAAAATTTGACAATTGAAGGTATACTTGTTACAATGTATGATTCAAGGTTAAATCTTTCAAAGCAGGTATATGAAGAGTTAAAAAAATATTTTGGAGATAAGGTTTACAGAACCATTATCCCAAGAAATGTAAATCTTGCTGAAGCTCCGAGTTTTGGAAAACCTATTGCCCTCTATAATATACGCTCCACAGGTGCAAGAAGTTACATTACGCTGGCAGAGGAGATACTAAAGAATGCCTAAAAAAGCGTTGGGAAAAGGTCTTGGTGCTCTCTTCCCCGAGCAAGACCTTAAAAAGGATATTGTTTCTCTTGAAATTTCCTCTATTCGTCCCAATCCTTATCAACCGAGGGAGGATTACCCCGATGAGGAGATTGCTGGTCTTGTAGATTCAATAAAAAATAAAGGTGTTATTCAGCCTATCGTAGTGAGAAGGAGAGGAAAAGTTTTTGAACTTGTCTGTGGAGAGAGAAGATATAGAGCTGCAAGGAATGCAGGACTGAGAAAAATACCTGTGGTAATCAAAGATTTGCAGGAAAGGGAAGTTCTTGAATTAGCACTGATTGAAAACCTTCAGAGGAAAGACCTTAACCCAATCGAAGAAGCTAAGGCATATAACCGACTTATAAAAGAATTTGGATTAACCCAGTCAGAGGTTGCAAAGGTTGTTTGCAAAGAAAGGTCAACAGTAACAAATAGGCTCAGACTTTTAAAATTATCCCACACCATTCAAACTATGGTTCTGAGAAATAAAATTTCTGAGGGTCATGCAAGAGCTCTCCTTTCACTCAAGGATGAAACATCTATGCTCTCTATAGCAAAAGAGATTAATAGAAAAGGGTTAAGTGTCAGGGATGTGGAGAGGTTAATTCAAAAAAAGGTAAAGGTTGTTAGAAAATCCAAAGGAAAGGATTTCTTCACGCAGGAAGCAGAGCGTATTCTCAGGGAGAAATTTGGTACGAGATGTAGCATTCAAAAAAGAGGAAAGACCGGAAGGATTATTATTGAGTTCTATTCCAAAGAGGACCTTGAAAGGATATTTGATATTCTATCTATAAGCATCGATTGAAGAATAAACTAAGAAGATATCTTAATAACAGGAGATGGCATGGATGAGTTAAAGGGATTATTAAAGAAACTTTCAGAAACAGAGGGGGTTTCAGCAAGCGAAAAAAATCCGAAGGATATCGTAAAGGAAGAACTTAAGAAACTTGCTATTTCATTTAAAGAAGATAGGGTCGGAAACCTTATAGCATTCAAGAGGGGAAGAAAAAGTAATAGAAAGGTTATGTTAGCATCCCACATAGATGAAATCGGTTTAATAGTCACTTCCTTTGATGAAAATGTTCTCAGGTTCTCAACAATCGGTGGTTTTGATGAGCGGATTCTGTTGGGTCTGGAGGTAATTGTGCACGGGAAAGGACCTTTGAAAGGAATTATAGGAAGTATCCCACCACATTTTCTTCCGAAGGAGAAGCAGAAAAAGGTGCTATCAATTGAAGACCTCTTTATAGATGTGGGACTATCAGGAAAAGAACTCAAGAAAAATGTTGAAGTGGGAAATTTTGTAAGTTTGAAGAAAAACCTGGAAGAACTATTAAATGAGAGACATAGTGGAAAATCACTTGATAATAGGGCAAGTGTTACAGCTCTCATTTCTATTTTTGAAGAACTCAATAGAGTAAATCATAACTGGGATGTTTACGGAGTTTTTACTGTCCAGGAAGAAATCACAGGACTTGGTGCTCTCAGTTCATCATATAATATCTTTCCAGATGCTGGAATCGCTATTGATGTTGGGTTTGGAAAACAATCCGGTTTTCCATCTGAACATCATGTAGAACTCGACAAGGGACCTACTATTACAATTGGACCAAACATTCACCCTGGACTACAAAATGGGATAGTGAAAATTGCAAAGGATTATGAGATTCCCTATCAGATAGAAGCAGAACCAGGACCTACAGGAACGGACGCAAGTGATATCCAGATTTCTCGTTCGGGGATTCCGACAATTCTCGTCTCTATTCCCATTCTCTATATGCATACCCCCTGTGAAGTGGTTTCGTTAAAGGATATTGGTAGAACAACACGATTGATTTCTTTATTTATTAGTCACTTAAATGTGGATATGCTTAAAGGAGACAAATATGCTACTTAGCAAATTATCAAACCTTGACGGTGCATCTGGGGACGAAGGCGAAGTCAGGAAATTTATTCATGAAAGAATCAAAGAATATGTAAATACGATAGAGGTTGACCCCCTTGGGAATTTAATCTGTTTCAAAAAAGGCAGGAAGAAAGGACCTCTTATTCTGATTTTAGCACATATGGATGAAGTAGGTTTTATGATAATAGGTAAGAGGCAGGATGGAACACTGAAATTCTCAAAAGTGGGCGGAATAGATACAAGAGTAATCCTTGCTAAAACTCTCAGGATTGGAAGAAAAAAAATAAAGGGTGTTATTGGTGTGAAACCAATTCACCTGTTGGATGAGGAAGAAACCAATAAAATACCTAAAATTGAAGATTTGTATATTGACATCGGAGCAAAATCGGATAAGGAGGTTAAGGATATCGATATTGGAGATTTCGCCTATTTTGATACCAACTTTGAAAAAACTTCAACTGGGATAGTAAAAGGCAAGGCTTTTGATGATCGGATCGGATGCTCTCTTATACTTGATATTGTGAAGGGAAAATTTAATTTCCCTTTCTATGCTGTTTTTACCACACAGGAGGAGATTGGTTTAAGAGGGGCGAGAGTGATAGGTAATCGGATAAAACCGGATTATGCTATTGTCCTTGAGGGAACGGCAGCAGGAGATTTTCCAAGTAAAAAAGATATCGCAAGGACTCCACTTCTTGGAAAAGGTCCTGCACTTACTGTAATTGATAAGAGTATGATTGCAGATAGAGATCTCTTACAGAGAATAATAGGAATTGCTAAGAGGGAATCTATCCCTTACCAAATTAAACAAGCAGGGATAGGTGGAACAGACGCTGGAAGAATCCAAATTTCACAGAGGGGAGTAAAGTGTGGAGTAATAGCGGTACCAGCGAGATATATACATTCTCCTGCATCCCTTATGAGTGTTAATGATTATAATAATACACTGAAATTGGCAGTATCGGTTCTTAAAGATTTAGGCTAAACGGAGGGATAATGAAGAGCATAATTAAGAAACTAACAGAGACATTTGGACCATCCGGATTTGAGAAGAGTGTAAGGAATGTTATCAGGAAAGAGATAAGAGACCATGTAGATAGTATAAAGAGTGATAAACTCGGAAATCTAATAGCACATATCAAAGGGAAGGGAACAAAGGTAATGCTCGCTTCACATATGGACGAGATAGGTGTTGTAACAAGCTATATAGATAAGAACGGATTTATTAGATTCTCGAATGTTGGTGGATTCTTTCCTGTACACTCATTAACCTCAAGGATTATTTTTGAAAATGGAAGAATTGGTGTAATCGGTGAGGAGCGGAGGAAGAGTATGAGCGACCCTGTTGAGATGACAAAACTCTATATAGATATTGGTGCGAGAGACAGAAAGGAGGCAGAAAAACTTGTTCCTATTGGAACATTTGGTTGTTATGAAAGAGGGTTTGAAGATATCGGTAAAAGGATTGTTGCAAAAGCACTCGATGATAGGATAGGATGTGCTGTTCTCATTGAGGTTGCTAAAAGACTAAAAAGAAAAGTGAAGAATGACACCTATCTTGTTTTCACTGTTCAGGAAGAGGTAGGATTGAAGGGTGCGAGAACATCTGCTTTTGGAATAGACCCGGATATTGCTTTAGCTGTAGATGTTACAGCCACAGGCGATACACCTGAGGCAAAGAAAATGGCAGTAAAACTTGGGGCAGGTGCAGCTATAAAGATAAAAGATTGGGGAATAGTCTGTGACCCAAAAATTGTTGAGACCTTGATAAGGATAGCTCGTAGAAATAAAATTCCTTATCAATTTGAAATATTGGAAAGGGGAACAACAGGCGCAACAGTAATTCAATTAACAAAGGGTGGTATACCCTCAGCCGCAGTCTCCATCCCGAGCAGGTATATTCATAGTGCATCAGAAATAGTTGATATGGATGATGTCGAAGCAGCTGTAAAACTTATTGTTAAATTCCTTAAAACAGACCAAGGTGGATTAAAAAATAACAGATAACAAGAGGTTAAAATGATAAATAAATATTACACCATACAGATTTTCTCCTCAGACGGACGAACTGCAATCACAGGAAGAATGTCAAAAGCACTTTTAATCCTTATTTGTACTATTTTCTTACTTATCGTGTTTGGAATTTTGACTCTTGTCTCTTTCTATGGAAATGTATATGTTAAGGCTATGCGAGTAAAAAATCTGGAGGAGAGGAATAAATATCTTGAGGAAGAATTTAAGAAGATTGAGACATTGCAAAAGGATATTGCGGAAATTACAAAGCAAAGAGAAAAGCTGGAGGTTGCCCTTGGTATAAAAGATAAAACAGGGGATATAGTAATCAAAAAACCGATTGCAAAAAGGGAAAAAGAAACTCAGAAAGAGAAAATTGAAGATGTTGTTTTTGAGAATCCAGAAATGGAGAAATACCTTAAAGAATCAAAAATGATGAATAAGTCCATACCCAATTTCATCCCTGTAAATGGATGGATTACAAAAGGCTTTGATGTGGTTCATAAAGGTGTTGATATTGCTGCGCCGGTTGGAACTCCGATTTTTTCATCTATGGACGGAAAGGTTTCGTTCACTGGTTGGGACTCTATTTTAGGAAATGTTATTAAGGTGGAAGGTATATCTGGATATACAACAGTTTATGGTCATTGTTCGAAGATTTTTGTAAAGAAAGGTGGTTTTGTTAGAAAGGGGGAAATCATTGCAAGTGTAGGTAAAACTGGAAGGACAGATGCACCACATCTTCATTATGAGATCGAAATGAATGGTTTAAATATGAACCCTGAACTATTTTTTATAAAAAGATATTAAAAGTAAAGGAGGCACAATGCAAAAAGCAGAAACCATGATGAATATTCTTGGAAATGGCACAAGATTCAAGGGAAATATTAAAGTAGCAGGGAGTTTGAGGATTGACGGTGAGTTTGAAGGTGGTATGACAATTACAGAAACCCTGATCGTTGGCAAATCGGGGAAGATTAAAGGAGATCTTAAAACTAAAAATTGCATCATCGGAGGATACATTAACGGCAATCTCAAATCAGATGAAAAGGTAGAACTTCAGTCAGGCGCTAAGTTTGAAGGTGAGCTTATCTGTAAAAAATTGATAATTGAAGAAGGGGTCACCTTTGATGGTAATTGTATGATGTCTGAAACAAAGCATGGAGAGAGGGAACAGAAACTGAAGCCACTGGAAAAGCCTCAAAAAGTTGAGAGATGACAGTTAACAGCATTACAAATTGTTTCATTAGTTTGATCAGTCCCGAAAGAATATTCTTCGAATATCACGGGATAAATTTTATTGGTTTGATTGGTTAAAAACGAATTTACTGCAGCTTTTGTAAAAATCATTATTGAAAAAAGTGAATAGAAGAGATCAATTACTCCAATAACTGTACATTAAATCCGTGGCTAAAAGATTTTAGGGAAAGGATGATAGTAAAGAAATGAGAAGAAAGAGAACTAATGAGGAGTTAAGACCACAGGTTGTCACATTAGAATACATTAAAGGTGAGAAAACATCGGTGCTCTTTGAACTTGGACTCACGAAGGTTTTATGTGTTGCCACACTTCAGCAGAATGTTCCAAAATTCCTCGAAGGTAAATCTATGGGATGGATAACAGCAGAGTATGGTATGTTACCAAGATGCTCTCCCATTAGAATCCTAAGGGAAAGGGTGAAACTATCAGGAAGAAACCAGGAAATACAGAGATTTATCGGAAGGTCATTGAGAGCTGGTTGCGATCTTTCACTTCTTAATGGTTATACAGTAATCATTGATGTGGATGTAATCCAGGCGGATGGTGGGACAAGAATTGCATCCATTGACGGAGGGATGATCGCACTCTATATCCTGCTCAGGGATATGGTAGTAAATGGTCGACTCGAAAAGATGCCTGTTGTTAGTTTAATTGGTGCAGTCAGCATAGGCAAGATGGAAGCAGAAATACTTCTTGACCCTGATTATGAAGAGGATTCGAAACTGGATGTTGATATGAATGTAGTGATGAATGAAGATTTAAAACTTGTCGAAATTGACGCAATAACAGAGGGAAGTCCATTTTCTATGCACGATTTAAAAGCGATGCTCTCTCTTGCAAGAAAGGGGATAAAGGAAATTATCAGACTTGAAAAAGAATATCTATCATTAGCAATTGCATAATTTGGGGGAATTCTTTCTTTTAATATGGAAAAGAGGATAGAGAAAAAAATCTCCGTAAGGCAGGGGAAGGAAGTCAGACTTGATAAATATCTTTTAGGGTTAGGTCTTGGGTTATCCCGTTCAAAGATTCAAAAGTTGATATCTAATAATGGAGTATTAATAAATGGCAAACCTGCAAAACCTCATCATATTGTTCATTCAGGGGAGATTCTTTCTATCAAGTATGAACAAAAGAAGCCTGTTGAGATTGAACCCGAGAACATTCCTGTTGATATAGTATACGAAGATAATGAGCTTTTGGTTGTAAATAAGGCATCCGGTATGGTAGTTCATCCTGCAAGAGGTAATTTTCATGGTACCCTTGTAAATGCGCTTCTTTATCATACATCAAGAGGTCTTGCTGAGTCGGATGATTATACAAAACCTGGCGTTGTTCACAGAATTGACAAGGAAACATCAGGACTTCTCGTATTTGCTAAAACAGAAAGAGTCCATTCAGAACTCGCAAGGCAGGTACAGGATAGGATAATGAAAAGGATTTATCT
This sequence comes from Candidatus Cloacimonadota bacterium, assembly GCA_004375965.1. GTDB lineage: Bacteria > Hydrothermota > E44-bin80 > E44-bin80 > E44-bin80 > SOIS01. The sequence goes on from SOIS01000231.1 coordinate 9,208, forward strand.
ACTTTTGGTCTGGGGAGTGCTTCCAACTGATAAAGGCATAATAGAAGCACCAATCGGAAGGAATACACTTGACCGTAAAAAGATGAAGGTAACACCATTTGCATCAAGAAAGGCGGTTACCCATTTCAGGGTAATAGAAAGGTTCAATATTGCTACATACATTCGGGCACAATTGGAAACAGGAAGAACGCATCAGATTCGGGTTCACTTTTCACATATGGGTTATCCTGTTATCGGAGATCCCAATTACGATGGAAGAAGGCTGTCAGTACTTGTCGATATTGGCAAGCATCACAAAGATAAATTTGATTTGATTCTTAAGAAACTCAAAAGGCAGGCACTTCACGCAACATCACTCTCATTCTATCACCCTCATAAGAAGAAAACGATGGCTTTCTATGCTCCTCTCCCGAATGACATAAAGGAAGTGCTGCAAATTTTACATAAAAACTGTATACAATGATGTAAATCGTTTGAGCGTTTGTATCGTTTAGTTCGTTAATATCAAAACATGGAAAGAAGGGAAAAATTGAGCGATAAATTATTAATAGTCGAATCACCAACAAAAGCAAGAACATTGGAAAGGTATCTCCGTGGAAAGGGTTACGATATTCTCTCCTCAAACGGTCATATCATGGACCTACCCAAAAATAAACTTGGTGTTGATATAGAAAATGGCTTTAAGCCAACGTATGATGTAATTAAGGGCAAGTTAAAAATTGTCAAAATAATAAAAAAGGCAGCAAAGAATGCTTCGAGTATCTTTTTAGCAACAGATCCTGATAGAGAAGGAGAGGCAATTGCGTATCACATTGCACAGAAGATAGATGAAAGAAAAGTACCTTTCAGGGTCCTTTTCTATGAAATTACAAAAGAGAACATAGAAAAGGCACTGGAGGACCCTGGCTATATTAATCTAAATCTTGTAAAATCACAGCAAGCAAGAAGAATACTCGACCGTCTTGTTGGGTACAAAATTAGTCCATATCTCTGGAAGACAGTAAGGAGAGGGTTAAGTGCTGGAAGGGTTCAATCTGTGGCATTACGTTTGGTTTGTGAGAGAGAAAATGCAATAAAGGATTTTGTAAAAGAGGAGTACTGGACGATCGAACCAACCTTCAAGAATAAGGATAATGAAAATTTCAAAGCTTCTCTTGTCAAGATTGATGAAAAAAAACCAAAAATAGAGACGGAGAAAGATGCAGATGCACTTGTCTCTGAGATAAAAAAAGAAGAATATATTATATCGAAATATGAAAAAAAGAATGTAGAAAAATCACCGCCACCACCATTCATCACGAGTAATCTTCAACTTGAAGCATCTACAAAGTTCAACTTCTCTGCTAAACAAACAATGGCTATCGCACAGCAATTATATGAAGGTATCGAACTTGGTGAAGAAGGACCTGTTGGTTTAATTACATATATGAGAACAGATTCCTTCAGAGTCTCTGAAAAGGCACAGGAAGAAGCAATAAAATTTATCAAGAGTGAGTTTGGAGATAAATTCGTTCCAAAAACGAAAAGAATATATAAATCAAGAAAGGGTTCACAGGGTGCACATGAGGCTATAAGACCTACTTCTGTTTTAAGAAGACCAGAAAGTGCTGAACCTTATCTGGATAAAAATCAATTAAGAATCTATACCATTATCTGGAAGAGGTTTGTTGCATCACAGATGGCAAATGCTATTTATGAATCGGTAACTGCGGAGATAGAAGGCGGGAAGTTTCTTTTCAGGGCAACCGCAAGGAAGTTACTCTTCGAAGGCTACATCAAGTTACTGAAGCAAGAGAGTAAAGAAGAAGAATTAAGTATTCCACCCCTTGCTCCAGGAGAGAAAGTAGAACTTGTTTCCATTGAAAAGAGTCAACATTTTACAGAACCACCAAAGAGATATACAGAGGGTACCCTTGTAAAGGAACTTGAAGCAAAGGGTATTGGAAGACCAAGCACATATGCACCAATAATCAGCACCATCCAGGCAAGGGGATATGTGAAAAAGATGAACAGGATATTCGTTCCTACAGAGCTCGGAATGATTGTGATTAAAATTCTTATTGATTACTTTGAAGCGATTTTTAATTATGATTTTACAAAGGACATGGAAGAGGAACTCGATGAGATTGAGGAGGGAAAGAAAGAGATACTGTCAGTCCTAAACGACTTCTATAATTCTTTTACAGGTATGCTAAGTAAGGTCAAGAAAGAGGTTGTTAAGATAAAAGAGGATCTTGAAGAGAAAACCGATACAATCTGTGAGGCTTGTGGAAAACCGATGGTAATTAGGTGGGGAAAATACGGGAGATTCCTTGCCTGTTCAGGTTATCCTGAATGCAAGAATACTAAACAACTTGACGTAGAAAAGGCCGAAGGTAAATGTCCCAAATGTGGAGCTCCTCTTGCTATAAGGAGAGGAAAATTTGGAAGGTTTATCTCATGTGAGAATTATCCAAAATGTGATTACTCCTCTTCAGTGAAAACAGGTGTTCAATGCCCAAATAAGGATTGTAATGGCGAGATAGTTGAGAAGAAGACAAAGAAGGGAAAGGTCTTCTATGGCTGTAACAGGTATCCAAAATGTAAATTTGCTCTTTGGGATAAGCCAGTTCCTAAACAGTGTCCCCATTGTAAATACCCTCTCCTCGTTGAAAAATATGGAAGGGAGGGAGTCTACCTCTTCTGCTCAAAATGCAAAGCAAAGATAACCCCGGATGAATCCGGATAACTGAGAATTAGATTGTAGGGGCAACCCTTGCGGTTGCCTTTTTTTCTGAAGTGAATCAACTTATGTGAGAAAATGCGTTGATGGGCAATAAGCAACTATGTATGAGAAGATTAAACCCGTTATATAAGTTATCAATCTAATGGTATAAAGGTGAGGGTGCACTTCTTCTCAAATAAAAAAATGGGCGCTGTTCTACTTTTTCCCTTTTTTTAACCTTAATAAACCTGCTTCGATTCTAATAAATGTTAAGCTTTTTCTTTCATATTTGTTTAAGTTTATCCTATATTTTCTAGCAATTCTCTTTATAATCAGCAATGGTTCTGGATTACTCTTTCTCCAAAAAGGTCTTAATTCCCTCAAAAATATATTCGTTGTTATAGGACCAATGCCATAAAATTGTATTAATTTGTTTTCTAAATCTTTACCGTCTTTGGCTTCTTTATGTAATTTTTTTAGACTTCCTTCATACTCCTTTATCAGAGTATCACAATTTCTCAAAATCTGGGTGGATGTTTTCTCATCATACCGGACATAGCCACCCTCTCTCATAATTGGGTTTACTAAGAAATCCCAACCTGATTTTACTATCCTTCTTGGCGCTAAGAGATTATATCTTTCAAAGGTTTTGTATGTATTCCTTGCAATAGTTTGGGTTATTCTAGCTCCAAAAAGAATGCTGGCTAAAAACCACTTAAATAGTTCTTCATCACTGTTTTTCCTCAAGTTGATACCCAATTCTTCAGAATATAGTTTACTTCTTTTCAGTTTGTTTATATCCAGTTGCATTGGTATAATTCTTTCCCAAAATTGTTTTTAAAAAATTTGACGCTCTCCCCCTTTTTGTAAAAACCTTTAACATCGTTTATAGTATAAAACAAAGATAATCAAAAATCAAGCTCTTTTCATGAGAATATACAATTTTGAATTGACAATTGCAGCGAATGTTGTTATAAGATACACTATGAGATTGCTTATCATAAGTATAGCAAGAAGAGGAACTCGTCCTGAAAAATTAACAAGGAGTTAAAAATGGCAATTGTGAGATCATTTAAGGGGTTAAGGCCAAAACCTGAATTTGCAGAAAATGTTGCTTCCCCTCCTTATGATGTCTTAAGTTCGGATGAAGCACGGGAAAGGGTAAAAGGTAATCCCATTAGTTTTATTCATGTTGTAAAACCGGAGGTTGATGTAGACCCATCTATTGACCTGTATGACGAAAAGGTTTACAATAAAGGAAAGGAGAACCTGAAAAGATTGATAGATGAAGGATTTCTGATTCAGGACAAAGATGATTGCTTTTACATTTACAGACAAAAGATGGACGATCATATACAAACAGGACTGGTCGCAGTAGCATCTGTTGATGAGTATGAAAGGGGTAAAATTAAAAAACATGAGAATACAAGATTGGAAAAAGAGAAAGATAGAGCAAAGCATATAAATGTTCTAAATGCACAAGCAGGTCCTGTTTTTCTTACATACAGGGCTACTGAAGATATTGATAATCTGATTAAAAAAGTGATGGATGATGAACCTGTATATGATTTCACCGCTGAAGACGGAATCAGACACACATTCTTTGTTGTAAACAAAAAGCATTTAATTGAAGAAATAAAGAATGCATTTGAGAAACTTGATTGTTTATATGTTGCCGATGGACATCATCGTTCTGCTGCAGCAGCAAGGGTACGAAATGAAAGAAAGATAAAAGATGCAGCTTATACGGGAAACAAGGAGTATAATTATTTCCTGACTGTCATCTTTCCCCACAACCAGATGTATATTATGGACTATAACAGAGTAGTATCAGGGTTAAATGAACTTTCTAAGGAAGAATTTTTCGAAAAGATAAAAGAAAAATTCAATGTAATGGAATCAGGAAAAAAGGGAAACCCATATAAGCCAGAAGAAAAACACAATTTTGGAATGTATCTACAAGGGAAATGGTTTCATCTAACTTCTAAGAGTGGAACATTTGATGAAAAAGACCCCGTTCTTAGCCTGGATGTGAGTATTCTTCAAGAAAACCTGCTCAACCCTGTGCTTGGCATAGAAGACCCAAGAAAGGATAAAAGAATATCATTTGTAGGTGGAAAAAGAGGCCTTGGTGAGCTTGAAAAGCTTGTTGATTCTGATGCTTTTACTGTTGCATTCTCAATGTTTCCCACTTCTATAGAAGAGTTAATGGCAATTGCTGATGCTGGAAAAGTGATGCCTCCGAAGTCCACCTGGTTCGAACCAAAACTTCGCAGTGGTCTCATCACCCACTTGCTGTAACATCGGCCTAACTCAGGTAGTGATAAGATATTAAGTTACTGAGTTATTGAGTTATTATTACTTTCTCTCGCTATATCTTACGAAGCAATCTTACCTAATTCTTTTGGTAACCGTACTTTTCACAATCATTCTGTCCTCTGCATTCTATTAACTACTTCACCAGCAGGATGGAACATGGTGCGCAATGTACTACACAATCACTGATACTACCAAGCGCCCGTTCATGTTTTTTGTGTAAACCTCTCGTTCCTATTATAACCAAATCGTATTTTTTTGCAAGTGCACAGATACCTAAAGTGGGTTTCTTTCCTCTTATAAGTTTTGTCTTTACAGGGTAATCCGCCTTTTTGAAGATTTTCGCCGTATCTTTAAGGATTCTTCTTCCATCCTCAATAAAACTCTCTAAAAGCTCACTTGATAGGTCTCCTATGTATAGATTTGGAACATATGCAACATAAACAAGCGTTACTTCTGAATTGCAAAGTTTCGCAAGTTCCAACGCCTTTTTAGCACCACGAATTGCATTTGATGAACCGTCTGTTGCAACAAGAATCTTAGAAAACATATAACCTCCTTATAAGAATTATTTTTTTAACAGTGATTTTAAGAGATTTAATGAAGTATCTGTTTTCATATGTATTATTATCTCTTATATTCTCTTCTAATCCCTGTTGAATTTTCTAAGGGATTTTCCATAAACATACCAGTCGGATCTTTCTACATCACACTTTTTGATGGCAGCTTGTGTTGCAATCGCACTAAAAAGTTGCGCGATTCCCCTCCCATCCGCTTTTCTCACACAGAAAATAATCCTTCCTTTTGACTTCTCAGGATACTCTTTATAGAGTTGAACGAGGAAATCCTCATATTCTGAAAGATTGTACTTTCCAAAAACATTGAAAACAATATTCTCACCCCATCGTTGAAGTGAAATAAGGTTTTTGTTGTATTGATAAAAGTTTTTACCAGAGAGAAGTTCGTTTAAGACAGTATCGGTAATTCTTATCCAGGTAAAACCGGGGTCAATGACAAAAAGTAATCTTCTTATTTCCCTTTTTCTAAAGTATCTCTCTATTTCATCCTTTTTCTTGACTTCTATTAATTCAAATGTTCTTTTTTGTTTAAGTCTCTTCAACACAACAGGTCTAAATTCGTATATATTATATGCTTCGTACCTTTCAAATTTCAAACTTTTACATATGTTATGGACGGATCTATTTTTGAAAGAGGTGTTGAGTCCAATCCATGATAACCCTTTTTCCTCTGCAAAATCAATCATTTCCTTTGTAAAGATTTTTGCAATGCCTCTTTTCTGATACTCTTTTTTTACCCTCATCCCCATTAACCATCCGTCCTCTTCCGTTGATAAGTGAAAGAAACAAATTGCTTTTATAACCTTCCCCTCTTCAAAAACAAATGGGATTGTTCTTTCAGGATGGTCTTTATGATAATCCAGAAGATAAGGGATATACCCTGACTCATATAATCCCTTTGTGAAGGAAAGAATTTCTTCTAAGTTTTCCTCTTTATATACCCTTATTCTTTTATCCACATCTTCTCTTAACATCTTTTTCTATAGTCGTCAATAAATTTTTTTCTTGCTAAATTCTTCTTTGTGCTTTATTATACTCAATTAATCATGGACAACCTACTCAAACAATTACCTAATTACTAATGCGTGGAGTGATTATGAAAGAAAAACTGAATAAAAAGGATTTTTTATTTATAGTTGTCTGTATTGTAATCTCTGTTATTACCTGTTTTGTTTCGCTTAAACTGTATAATCGTGCATTTCCAGAGGCATCTCTTGACTTCAGAGTAACAAAGGGAGAGGCAAAAATCATTGCAGAGGATTTTCTAAAAACAATGAATCTTGATGTCTCTGATTATAGATATGCTTCAAGATTTCGTTACGATAATAATGCGAAGATTTTTCTTGAGAAGGAACTCGGGCTCGAAGAGACGAACAAACTTTTGAAAGAGAAAATAAAGATATGGAAGTGGAGCAGTAGATGGTACAAACCTCTCCAAAAAGAGGAATTTACAGTTGACATAAGCCCAGAAGGAGAATTGATAGGATTTATGCATCTTCTCCCAGAAGAGGAAGAAGGTGCATCTCTAACAGAAGATGAGGCTAAGAATATCGCTGTCAATTTCATTGAACATAGGTTGGGAAAATCAATCTCAGAACTTGAATTCGTAGAATCAAACAGCATCGAAAGACCAAAAAGGGTTGATTGGACATTTACCTGGAAGCAGAAAGACCTTGACATTAAGAATGCATCAAATAGATACAGAATCTCCATTGGTGGAGACTTTGTAAAAGGTTATTCACAATATTTGAAAATTCCTGAAAAATGGAGGAGGGATTATTCAAGACTCAGATCTCTCAATGATGCAGCTGGTTCTGTGGATTCCTTCTTTTTGATCCTTCTTGCGCTTGCTATTCTTGTGATATTCATCCAAAAAATAAGGTTAAGAATCCTTGAGATTAGATTTTCTCTTCTTTTTGGTTCAGTTGCTTTTCTTCTTTCGTTGCTTGCATCATTAAATAGCCTTTCCGTCTACTTCTTTAACTATAATACAACAGAATCGCTTGGCGGATTTATTCTCGAGCAAATCTTTTCAACAATAATGGTTTCGCTTTTTGCTGGCATCGTTATCTTTTTAATTACTGCTGTTGCAGAATCACTTTACAGGGAACATTACAGAAAAAAGATCAGTGTCAAAAACATCTTTTCTTTAAAAGCACTATCAACCAAAAAATTCTTTATCTCCAATATTCTTGGTTTAACATTGGCATTTTTCTTTGTTTTTTACCAGATTATCTTCTATATAATAGCAAACAAGCTTGGAGCCTGGGCACCGACAGAAGTTCCATACAGCGAGATGTTAAATACAAAATTCCCCTGGATATTTGTTCTCCTTGTTGGTTTCTTCCCTGCAGTAAGCGAAGAGTTTATATTTAGGATGTTTGCGATCCCATTTTTGAAAAAAATCTTTAGATTTACATGGATTGCCCTCATTATTTCTGGCTTTATCTGGGGGTTCGGTCATGCAAGCTATCCAAACCAACCATTTTACATCAGGGGTATTGAGGTTGGTCTGGCGGGTATCCTTGTAGGCTATTTAATGATACGTTTCAATATCTTCGCAGTATTTATCTGGCATTACACAATAGATGCATTCTATACTGCTTTCTTGCTCTTCAGGTCGCACAATTCGTATTTTATTATTTCCGGTGCTATTACAGCATTTATAATGTTTATTCCTCTTATTCTTTCAATTGTTAGATACATAAAATCAAGGGGGTTCGAGCCTGATAAGAATCTGCTCAATGATCAGTACAAGACTCCAGCTGCAGTTGAGGAGCGAATGTTGGAAAGGCTCGAACCTGAAGCAATACCATACCAACCCCTACCGACAAAAAGAATATTTATTTCTCTTATAATAGTTATTGTGCTTTCAAGCCTTTTCTATGTCAAGATAGAGAGGGTTGGAAATTCGTTTCGGTTCAAAACTGGTAAACGGGAAGCACTTGAAACATCTACCAAATTTTTAACAGAAAGAAATGTCGATACAGAATCCTTTATGAAATCCGTCTATCCTAAAAGGAATTTCAATGCAATTACTGTTAAGTATATTATGGAAAAAGAAGGAGTGAAAGGTGTAAACAGGATGTTCATGGAGAAATTTATTGGACCTTTATGGAAGTGTAGATATTTTAAGCCACTGGTTAAGGATGAATTCAATCTTTCTCTTGACCCATTAACAGGAGAGGTATCTCAATTCATACATAAGATTGAAGAGGAGAAGGAGGGCGAATTTTTAGACGAGAATGTAGCAAAGGAAACTGTATTACATTTTCTTAACGAAAGAGGAATAGACCCATCCCTCTATACAATAAAGGAATCGAGTTCTGAGGATAAGAAAAATAGAAGGGATTACTTCTTCGCCTTTGAAAAAAATGAGGGAAATATTGATGAAGCAAAACAGAGACTCGAGGTAGGTTTATCGGGCACAGAAGTAACTACTTTTTCAAAATATATAAAGATTCCGGAGAAATATAAACGTGAATTGGCGGAGAGGACCGCATTCTCTGTCATTCTTCTTGTCTTAAGAACTATCACATTAATTTTTTTTACAGCATTTGCAGTCTATTTCTTTATCACACAATTTAATGCACTAAAGGTGATACGAAAGAGATTAATCATTGCCTCCATTATCATTACCATTCTCTCACTTATAGATAGGTTGAATAGAATCCCCCAACTTCTTAGTACCTATGATACTTCCATACCTTTCAAGGTCTATCTTGTAAGTATAGGCTTAGGAACCATAATATTACCCATTGGTATATTCATCATCACCTATTTCTCCCTTCAGGTTATATTTACAATTAAGAAGGAAACCCTCTCGCTATTTTCAGGATTCAATATAAAAAAGATGTTACGGGATGCTCTCTACATTACATTTTTCTCTATTTTCGTATTCTTTATCCTCAAGCAGGCACGGGACATTATGTTTTTCCGATTCCCTTCATTTGCAGTATTGGGTTCATTCGGCATACCGTATGCATTGAATGCCTATTTACCCTTCTATTCAAATCTTTTTATGAACATCCTGAAAACTATTATTGTTGTTGCTGGCATTGCGGTTTTTATTGAGGTTTTAACAAAACATATTAAGAAACAGTACCAGAAACTCATAATAATAATACTTGTACTTATCTCTTTTATACCTGAATCACTGAAGGGAAGCGGTGAGTTCTTCTTTAATCTCTCCTTAATTATTTTCTTTACAGCAGCCATTTTCCTTTTGTTGAAATATCTCTTCAGAGATAATCTGCTCGCCTATCCTCTCTGTATCTTCACAACCCTCACCTTTATTGGTATTCTCAGATATATCACTCAACCCGCTTTCAGTATACGAATTAACGGGTATATCCTTATTCCCTTCCTCATCCTCCCCTACATCCTGCTCATCATAAGAGCTTTCACGGTTAAAAACCGTACCTACATACAAATGTAAGTACGAATTCAATTCGTGCAATAAACTACCTACTGCCTATTCATACCGCAACGCTTCCACAGGGTCAAGTCGGGCTGCTTTATTCGCGGGATAGATACCAAAAAATATCCCCACTCCTGTTGAAAATCCAAAACCAAGAAACACTACCCAGAGTGGAATTGCAGAGGGAATTTTTGATGCAACTGAAATAATCTTTGCTAAACTGAAACCTACAATAATACCTATTGTTCCACCAAAACCGCTTATTACAACTGCCTCTGTGAGAAACTGATAAAGAATATCCTTGTACCGTGCACCAATCGCTTTCCTTATACCGATCTCCCTCGTCCTTTCGGTAACGGAAACAAGCATAATATTCATAATGCCTATGCCTCCAATGAGGAGCGAGAGTGAAGCAACGCCAATCATTACTACAAATGCAGCGCCAGTAAACTTATTATACATATCCATAAGAACGTCCTGGGTATTAATGGAAAAATCATCTTCCTTCCCAGGTTTTACCTTTCGTATTCTTCTTAAAACTCCTCTGATTTCATCAATCGCCTCTTCCTTATCTTTAGCAAGAATAGCAATAGCAATAGCTTCCCTTCCTCTTCTTATAAAAAGTTTTCTGAATGTACTGAAAGGAATTATTACCTCATTATCCATACTTTGACCCAGCATTTTACCCTTTTTCTCAAGAACGCCTACGACTGTAAACTTTGACGCTCCAATCCTCACGATCTTATTCAAAGGGTCCTCGTTGGGGAATAATGTTTCAACTATATCCGTTCCAATAACACAAACCCTCTTTTTGTGAGCGTTGTCCAATGTTGTGATATACCTTCCTGATTCAAGATCCCTGCCAGTAATAGTCTGATATTCAGGAGTTGCACCATTAACAGAAACAGGGTTTGTTTTCTCATCTTTGTATTTCAATCTTAAATGACGGCCATCAAGGGGCGAAACAAGTTCCACATTACTGCACAGTTTCTTTATTGCATCTGCATGTTCAGGTGTAATATCCTTTCTACCCCTGTATTTCCACCACTCGCCTCCAGTCTGTACCCAGGGCCACTTCTGCACATATATAACATTTGAACCAATGGATGAGAACATATCTGTAACCTTTTTGTTTAATCCAGAAATGAGCGAAACAACAGTTACAACGGTCATAACACCAATGATAATTCCAAGAGTTGTTAAAATTGACCTGAGTTTATTTGCCCGAATTGCATCAATTGCTATCTTGAAACTTTCACCTATATGCATTCATTCTCCTTTTAGCCACGGATACATTAGTTTATTTTTTACCGCAAAGAGCTCAGAGATCATATCGTAATTGAGTAATTCAGTTATTAGGTAATTCGTTCTATAGCCATTCATCCATTAGTCATTCTCCACAATCCTGTTTCTTTGTCTCAGTCCTTATGTTTTTAAGTCAATTCCAGCCAAAGGCTAACTTCAAGTGCAAAGCACTTTCTTCCAGCACGCAGAGCTCACTTCCAATGCGTAGCACTCATTCACTCTTTCCATTTCGCATTCTTTCCATTGTATGTTATCTGCCTACTCCATACTTCCTACTGTCTGCTCCATACTCCCTACTGTATTTTTTCTGTCCTCTGACCCATCTCCTCTATTATCCACCTATCTTTACCTTTTTCCGTCTCCCACCCGAGCTCTTTCCACTCTTCTCCTCCTCGTCCTTTCCCTTCTTCCCTTTTCCCTTCTTACGGGATGGTTTTTTTGTTTTTACATCGTCACCATCCTCAAGTTTTGAAAGTACAGAGTATGGTCCTGAAACCACCATTTCTTCCTCCTCTACTCCTTCCTTTATCTCTATCTCTGTTTCACTCGAGATACCTGTTTTCACCTCCCTGAAATGAGCTTTTCCATCGACTACAACGAAGATCCCTGTTTTCTTCTCCTCTTCCTCCCCTCTTTCTATAACACACTGGATTGGAACCTTAAGCACACTATCCCTTCTGGAAGAAATAATATCAACAGAAGAACTCATACCAGGTCTTAATCGGCTATCTGTCTTATCAAATGCAACCTTGACCTTAAAATTTGTAACCTCCTCCTGTGTCCCCATACCAGAGGTCCTTCCCGCATTAGAAATCTCTACCACATGTCCTTCAAAAATAGTATCACCAAACGCATCCACATTTATCTCAGCAAACTGCTCTATTTCAAGATCTACAATATCACTCTCGTCCACCTCACATTCTATCTCCATCTGTGAAAGGTCTGACAAAACCATAAGCACTGTTCCTGGATTGTTCATTGTTCCAGTTACTACGGTCTCGCCTTCCTCTACATTGAGCCTTGTAACAACACCATTAATCGGACTTTTTATAATTGTCTTATTCAGGTTTTCAAGTGCATTCTTAAGATTTGCCTGTCGCTCCTCAACGGTCAGTTCAGCCATCCTGAAATCTGTTTTACCTACTTCGAACTCCTCCTTCGATATTAGTAATTTTTCATATAATTTTTTCGTCCTCTCAAAAGAAGTACTTTTCATTTCATAACTTGCTTTTGCTGAAAGCAATGAACTGCGTGCGACTTCAACTGCTGCCTCTTCACGTGTCCGATCAAGTTCTGAAATAACATCCCCTCGCTTTACTTTGTCACCCTCACGAACATTCAACTTAATCAGTTTACCCATAATATCTGAGCTTATATTGACATCGTTCTTCGGACTAACTCTACCCGGTGCAGAGACGATTGATTTAATTTCTCCCTTTTTCACCTTTTCTGCCTTCACCTCTATTGCCTTGCCCTTAAATTTTACATTCATTACAACTATAATAAGAATAACAACTAAAATACCAACACCAATAATTATCTTTTTCTTCATTTCCTCTTCTCCTAATTTTATAATCTATCTAATCATATTTATTCCCTTTTTATCATTTATCCTACATCTTACATCGTACATCTTACATCCCTTTACTCTCCCTTATATATCAGAATACGAAATTGAGAATTCTTCTCCACCTAATTTTTTCCCAGATTCTATATAAAGGAACACCCTTATCCCAGGAGAAGTATAGGATTAACGGTTTACCAAGCGCATCCCTCTTGTCAAGCGGTCCCCAGAATCTTGAGTCACCAGAGTTGTCCCTGTTGTCTCCCATAACAAAGATACTCCCTTCTGGCACAATAATAGGACCAAAGTTATCCCTGCAATATCCTCCAACAAAACGAAATTCTCCCCCCTCCCAATCCCGCTGGTAGGTAAACGGGTTAATATTAGGTATTGGGGGAAACTCCCGTAGGTCCCTGTGCACGACGTTTTCCTCAAGAAGACTTTTACTGTTAATATAAACTATCTTATGTTTTACTTCTACAGTGTCTCCGGAAAGGCCGACACATCTTTTGACAAAATATTTTTTAGTATATGGGGAAATAAAAATAACAATTTCACCCCGCTCAGGTTCTCTAAATTTAAGTATACTCTTCTTTGTAAAAGGTATATGGATTCCGTAAACCATTTTATTAACAAGAAGAAAATCGCCAATAAGAAGTGTATCCTCCATTGAACCGGTAGGAATCATAAACGACTGTATAAAGAATGTTCTTATAAACATTGCAATAAAAAATGCCCAAATAATAGATTCGACCCATTCCCTTAGTTTCGACTTTTTCTTATCTTTTTTATTATCTACTCTACCTCTCCTTTGTTTTTTCATTTTATTCTGTTTTGGCGTCAACGGCTGTTTCATTACATACACCTTACATCCTGCATCTTACATCCTACATCCCATATTCTCATCTTAGTTACCTCCTACACCATCACCTTTAATCAACAATTCTCTCCCCAAGAAGATTTGTTACATAAAAAGTAGCAAGCAATAAATCGAAATATGAGGAAATCTTTGTCACCTGAGCCTGTTCATAATCCTGTTCCGCATCAATGAGTTCAAGAATTGTTGCAGCGCCCAAATTGTATTTCTCCTGCGTCATCCTGTAACCTAATTCTGCCTTTTCGAGATTCTTCTCAGCAAGGGTAAAGGTCTTTTCTGCCTCATCTATTGCAAGCAGTGCCTTTTTCAGTTCTATTCCTTTTATTGCAATAGCATCGCTAAGTTCAAGTTCTTTCATTTTTAACAATGCTTTACTCTGTTTAATGGATGCTGATCTTGAGAAACCCGTAAAAAGAGGTAAAGTTACACTTGCACCAACACTCCAAGAATCATTTTCATCCCATTCCTCCTTTGCGAAGGTGAATTTATCTCCAGAGTAACCATAACTCCCAGACAACGATAGTTTCGGGAGAAACTTACAGTATGTGGATGAGAGTTGTGCTTTACCACTGGAGACCGACAATCGTTCAGCCAAAACTTCTGGATTCTCCTCCTTCACTCTCTCAAGTAATGCATCATAATCATTGATACTGTAATCCTTGACTTCAATACTTTCCTCCTTTACATCAAATTCTAAAGCAGGCTCAAGTCCTATTATGTAAGCAAGATTTGCTTTTGAAAGCTCTATATCCTTCTCAGCCATTAGCAAATCGAGTTCTGATTGATTTTTCACTACCTCAGACCTTAAAAGGTCAACCTTCGAAACCGTTCCAATGTCATACATAAGTCTTGTTTTCCTCAGATTCTCCTCACTCTCCCTGAAACCTAATTCCTTTACCGATAGAAGTCTCTTCTTTTTAAGAAGGTCGTAAAAGAATCCAGCAACCGAGTATTCTATCTCATTAACTGCTGCTTCGTATAATGCATTGCTTTCTTTAACGTCTATTCTCGAACTCTTTATATCAAATATACTGGAAAGGTCAAAGACTGTCTGGTTCAGGGAAATATCTGATGAGTATGTATCCGTATACGGTTCAGTACCAAAAATTGATGAACTTCTATTCACAGAACTCCTCGCGCTGATATAGGGAAGCATCTCAGAGTAACTCAAAAGCTTCTGTGCTTGAGACAGTGAAATACTCTCCCTGGTTTTTCTTAGCGAAAGATTATTTCTTACCGCCATATCAATACAATCATTCAGCGTATAAATCCTTCCAGAAAGCAAAGTTGGAAAAAAAACAAAAATTAAAATACGACAAATAATTGTATGTTTATAGTTATTCATAGTTATTTGTCTCGTTTTGACATGATTTTTTCTATTGTTTCTACCCTTTGTCGTCGGTTTTCATTATCCTTTCCAATTGTCATTGCGAGCTCCTCTTCTTGCGCGACTTTTGCAAAGCAATCTCATTTTTCCCATTATCCTCATCTTTCACAATCAATCCATCCCTTATATGTACAATCCTTTCTGTGAAATCAGCAACCTCCCGCTCGTGCGTCACAACAATTACTGTTTTTCCCTTCTTATTAAGAGCTGTAAACAGTTTCATTATCTCAACTCCTGTCTTGGTATCAATATTTCCAGTAGGTTCATCGGCAAGAATAACCATTGGATAATTAACCAATGCCCTGGCTATTGCAACCCTCTGTCTTTCACCGCCGGAGAGTTCGCTCGGTCTATGCTTTATCCTATCGCTGAGATCAACCTCAGATAAAACCTCAATAACCCTTTTCCTCCTCTCTTTTGAATGCATACCTGCATAGACCAGAGGAAGTTCAACATTGTATAAGCAGGTCTCTCTTGGAATAAGATTAAATGTCTGAAAGACGAATCCCATACATTTACTCCTTATCCTTGAAAGTTCATCATCATCCAGTGTTGTAACATCCTTACCATCAAGGAAATACTCACCTTCTGTAGGTTTATCGAGACATCCTATTATATGCATAAGAGTGGATTTACCGCTGCCGGATGGTCCCATTATGGAGAGAAATTCACCTTCTTTTATGGAAATGGTGATACCATTGAGTGCCCTTACTTCAACTTTGCCCATCTGATAAATCTTCTTCACATTGGTAAGTTCTATCATATTTATCTCATTATGTTAACGTAATATATGTTAAAAAGGTTTCAAAAAATCTAACAGAAAAATTAACCAAAAAATAAACCTTTTGGAAGTATAAATCTAATACCAAACTGTATCAAGAGCCAAAGTATCCAGCAACCAAAAACAACACCAAAAGATTTTTTCTTTCCTATTCCGTATATCACTGTAAAACCAAGAGAAATGAGTATTAAATTCCATATTGTAAAGATATCTATCCTTGAAAGCAATCCGAAGAGAGGAGACTTGAAACCAAGATTGGAAGCAAACAGCGCAAGGCTTGTGTAAACCCTTGTGCTTCCTTTCATAAGCATCATAGCAGTTTTCAGAATAGATTCAGGTATGCTAATAAGGAAAGAATAACTGACAACTGCAAGCACCTTTTTGAAAACCGTTCTGCTCCCAAAAAGGGAAAAAATCAGAAAAAAGATACCTGCTTTTGCAAAAATGAGCAAAAAAGTAAAAATGATAACAGAAATCGGTGTTTGTATATATGGTCTTATACCTTCGAGGGAAGCAAGGGCTCTCTCCTTCTGTGCTTCTTGTAACTGCTCCATCTCCATTATTCTCTTTGACTGCTCAGGTATTATGACCTTCGGTAACGCAACCATCGTTAAGATAAGAATTATCACAAGTGTGATAATCACAGGTATTACCCAGTCTGGTTTTTCACTAAGTTGCTTAAACACTTCTACCGGACTGAAATATAGGTTCAAAAACTTCTTCATCATACCCCCATATAATTAATAAATGAATTACCTCAGTGTTTGCGGAACTTTGTTGTTTTTCACTATCTTTCCTATCACATACCACCACTAATGTCAAGAAAAATCATGATTTTAGACCTTCTACTCTATTACAACAGCAGTTCCATAAGCCAAAAGCTCAGCTGCTCCTCCCATTATAGAGGATGTAGTAAATCTTAAGGTAACAATTGCATTTGCACCCATCTCTTCAGCATTTTCCACCATCCTATCAATCGACTGTTCCCTTGATTCGGCAAGCATTTTTGTATATTCTACGATTTCTCCACCCACTATATTTCTTAATCCTGCCATTAAATCTTTCCCTACATGCCTTGCTCTAATTGTGTTACCTTTGACAAGTCCAATAGTTTTTGAAATTTTCTTCCCCGGTATTTCATCACTTGTTGTTATAATCACTTCTCCACCTCCTTACTATATTTATCCGTCTTTGAGATAAAAATCCTCTCTCTTAAGACCGAGACAAAAAGAATAGCCAAACCTGCAATACCTGCTAATATGCCAATTTTTGCTATAAGTGCAACACCTGGATCTTTAATTAAGCTTTCGACCACTTTAAATCCTCCATAAGATATTAGAATGATCGCACTTATGGAGGTAAAAATCCATCCCAAACCCCGCTCTATCCGATTATAAACCCTCGTCCAGTATGTCTTCCAGATATCGTCAGATGGTTTTTTATATCTCATACCTTTCATCACCTCCTTCAGATTTCTAAACTTTTCTATTTCTTCTTGACATTCTTTACAAGTCTTAATGTGCTCTTCGAATTCATACTTTTCATTTTTCGTAATTTCCCCTTCCAGATATTTCATCATCAATATCTTATGTTTCTCGTGCGAATCCATTATATTATTCTCTTTAATTTTTCCTTTAATTGCTTTCTCGCGTAGTAAAGTCTTGACATTACTGTACCAATAGGACAATCCAATGCTTTTGCAATCTCCTTACATGAAAGTCTCTGGAAATATTTTAGCAAGATTATTTCCTTTTCATTGACTCCGAGCTGTGAAATAGCATTCCAAACCTCACGACTAAGTGATTCCTTTTCTAAAGATTGGCTTTCGTTGCATTGAACTGTTTCAATAGGAACCTCCTGTAATCTTCTTTTCTTTCTTTTATAATTTAAGCAAACATTTCTTAAAATCCTATAGAACCACGGGAAAAAGGGTTTCTTGATATCAAATTTAGAGATTGCTCTATAAGCTCTCACAAATGCCTCCTGTGATAAATCTGCAGCATCATCAAAATTTCCTGCAAACCCAAGAGCCGTGTAAAATGCCTTTTTCATATATCTATTGACAATAATTTTATAAGCTTCTTTGTCTCCGCTTCTAATTTCTATGATAGCTTCTCTATCACTTTCATTATCCATTTTACTCTCTATATTAAATACACATCTAAGTAACATTTTATTGAATTTTTTTATATTTGTTTATAAGTGGGGACAGGAGTAACTCAATTTAAGAAAAAAGAGAAAAAGATAGTCGAGGATATGCTAAACGGTATCAAAGATACTGAATTAAAAAATAGTTTTCTCAAAAATAGAAAAATAAAAAAACTTATTTAAGGAGTTATTCTTTCTCAGTTATTGGAGAGAGAGCCTTTTCTACCTCTTTTTGAATAACAGTATTAATGCTATCTGTTAAAGCTCCACCTATCCAGTTGAATTCCTCTTCTGTGATATCAGCGATCTTATAAGCCTCATTTTGCATTATATTCCATTCCTCGTTCAGTTCATCCCACGCCTTTTTAATAACAGGATGACTATTCATGAACGCGGTATCAGACATTTGACTGAGATCCGGATTTACCTTGTGCTTTTCAACAAAATCTTTTATTTTTAGTGAATACTTGCCCATTGCTTCTTCGAGAGCAGTTGATGCTTTTATATAGGCATCCTTCTGTTCTGCTCTGATTTTGCCATCAGAAGGAGGGACGAAAGGCTTTACCTCTTCAGGCTTCTCTGCTTTTTCTCCACAACCAAAACTGAACATTACTGCAATAACTAACAAAAAAATACATGCTTCCCTCATAATTTACTCCTTCTTGCTTGCTAAATTTTTTTCCTCTTTCACAACATCCATCTTCTTTTTATCTTCCACTTCTTCTTTTTTCTCTTTACTTTCTCCATTCCCATCTGAATTTCTTTTGTAATCTGTTTGATAGAACCCTGAACCCTTGAAGATTAATCCCGCATTAGGAGTTATAAGTTTCTCTAACCTACCTCCGCAATGGGGACATTTACGTATTGAAGAAAAGACATTATGAAATATCTCGAAAATCCTCTTGCATTTCAAACACCTATATTCGTATGTTGGCATAATTATTTTATCAAAGATTTTGTTGCCGACGCATTAAGGCGTCGGCAACAATTATTATTATTATTAATACATTCCTCCACCATAGCCACCTCCTGGTGGTGGCATTGGAAGCTTTTCCTCCTTCTCTGGCTCTTCTGTCACCATTGCCTCAGTCGTTATCAAAAGCGCTGAAACACTTGCCGCATTCTGTAAGGCAATTCTTGTTACCTTTGTAGGGTCAATTATTCCTGCTTCAAACATATCTTCAAATTTTTCATTGTTGACATTGAACCCGACATTTTTGGGTTTTGACTTTGCAGTTTCTATGATTACTGAACCCTCTTTGCCTGCGTTGTTTGCAAGTTGCTTCATTGGTTCTTCGATAGCCTTCTTTATTATATTGACCCCTATCTGTTGTTCCGGGTCATCAAGCTTTAACTTTCCAAGGGTTGCAGCGGTCCTTAAAAAGGCAACACCACCACCAGCAACAATACCCTCTTCAGCAGCTGCCTTTGTAGCATGAAGGGCATCCTCAACCCTTGCTTTCCTTTCTTTCATTTCTACCTCAGTAGCTGCACCAACATTTATAACTGCGACACCGCCAGAGAGCTTGGCAAGCCTCTCCTGGAGTTTCTCTTTATCGTAATCAGAGGTGGTTTCATCTATTTGTATCTTTATCTGGGAAATCCTCGCCTTCATATCATCTTTTTTACCCAAACCCTCTACAATTGTTGTATTATCTTTATCTATCTTGATGGTTTTTGACTTTCCAAGATCAGAAACCATTGCACTTTCAAGTTTCATCCCAGCATCCTCTGATATAACGCGACCACCTGTAAGGACAGCAATATCCTCAAGCATTTCTTTCCTTCTATCCCCGTAGCCAGGTGCCTTGACTGCAGCACAACTTAGTGTCCCCCTCAGTTTATTGACTACCAGTGTTGCAAGTGCTTCACCTTCAATATCTTCTGCAATAATCAGAAGGGGCTTGCCCTGTTGTGCAACCTTTTCGAGCAGAGGGAGAAGGTCTTTCATTGTGCTGATTTTCTTATCATATATTAGAATGAGTGGATCCTCAAGTATTGTCTCCATCTTATCGGGATTTGTAATAAAATAGGGAGATATATATCCTCTATCAAACTGCATACCTTCAACAATCTCGAGTTCCATTTTTAAACCTTTCCCTTCTTCTACTGTAATAACACCATCCTTTCCAGCCTTATCCATTGCATCGGCAATAATTTCTCCAATTGTCTCATCGTTATTAGCAGAATTTGTCCCAACCTGAGCAATCTCTTTCTTTGTCTTTGTCTCCCTTGAAAGCTTTTTCAATTCTTCTACTACTGCATCTACTGCTTTCTCAATACCTATTCTTATTGCCATAGGGTTTGCACCAGCAGTAACATTTTTTAATCCTTCACGGAAGATTGCCTGTGCAAGTATAGTTGCTGTTGTAGTTCCATCACCTGCAACATCACTTGTCTTAGATGCCACTTCATTAACCATCTGGGCTCCCATATTTTCGAAGGGATCTTTTAACTCTATCTCCTTTGCAACTGTTACACCATCCTTTGTAATTGTGGGTGCACCAAATTTCTTATCAAGAGCAACATTCCTACCTTTTGGGCCAAGAGTCACCTTTACAGCATTTGCGAGTTTATCAACTCCTTTTTGAATAGCCCTTCTTGCCTCATCTGAATAAAGGATCTGTTTTGCTGCCATATTCGTTCCTCCTTTTCTCTTCTATATATTATTTCTCAATTATTGCAAGGATATCTTCTTCTGACAATATAAGATATTCTTCATCACCAATCTCTATCTCTGTTCCTGCATATTTACCAAAAAGTACCTTATCTCCCTTTTTCACCTGCATGGGGTCATCATCCTTTTTTACCTTTGCGACCTCTATTACTGTTCCCTTCTGGGGTTTTTCCTTTGCAGTATCGGGAATTATAATGCCACTCTTTTTTACCTCCTCTTCCTCCTCTATTCTCTTCACTAAAACCTTACGATTTATAGGTCTCACTTTCATATGTACATCCTCCTTTCTTTAATATATATTTTTAGATTTTATCAAAAAAAATCTAAAAGTTTAAATTGTGTCATAATATAATCATAAAAATGAAATTTGTCAAGACTTTTTTGAGATTTTCTAAGAATTCATACACCAATGATTTTTCACCCTGTTAGATATGAAATTTTCTAACCCGACAAGCTCCGCGAAATGGTTTTATACTTACAGCATTTCCTATATGTTCCTTTTCTCCGATTCCCAAGCCTCAACTGTCGCCTATCAGCTTTCTTCCTTTCCATTCAAGCCAAAGGTTCAATTCCAGTTGTGTAGCAGCTAATTCATCCCTCATCTCCTGTCATTCATCGCCTATTTTCTACTTATCAGAAAAAAATGGTGGGCGGAACCAGACTTGAACTGGTGACTTCCTGCTTGTAAGGCAGGCACTCTCACCAACTGAGCTATCCGCCCTTACTGCATATCATAATAGGATTTTATCACAATGTCAAGAAAAATTTAACCACTCAAAAATAATGGAAATTAAACAAAAGTAGCTAAATTTTCCTTGACTTTGATTTGTTTTTATTATAAAGGAACTATATGGAATATAATAAAATTATAGAAAAATTTGAGGATATAATCGGTAAAAAGTGGGTATTGACAGGGAAGGATGAGCTCATTCCCTATTCAAAGGATGAGACATCTGATGCAAGTGCAATACCGGATATTGTTCTAATACCGGAAAATGCAATGCAGGTTTCTCAGATTATGAAGATTGCAAATAAATATCTCATTCCAGTAACCCCACGTGGTCTTGGAACAGGTGTAAGCGGAGGTGCTTTACCAGTAAAGGGTGGTATAGTTCTAAGTCTTGAGCGATTTACAAGTATTCTTGAGATCGATAAAGGGAATATGGTTGCAGTTGTTGAACCTGGTGTAATCACAGGCAAACTTCACGCAGAGGTAGAAAAACAGGGGCTGTTTTATCCTCCTGACCCTGCAAGTCTTGACAGCTGCAGTATTGGTGGTAATATTGCGGAAAATGCAGGAGGTCCAAGGGCTGTTAAGTATGGAACAACAAAAGACTACGTCAGGGGACTGGAGATAGTGCTCCCGACAGGAGAAATGCTCACTCCCGGTGGCAAGATTCATAAAAATGCCACTGGTTATAACCTTATAGGTATAATTATTGGCTCTGAGGGTACGCTCGCAATTATCACAAAGATTATTCTCAAACTCATCCCACTACCAAAATACAGGGTAGACCTTCTTATCCCATTTCAAGATTTTAGAAAAGCAAGTTCAGCCATCAATAAGATATTTGAAACTTCTATCATCCCTGTGAATATTGAATTTATCGAACAGAAAGCTATAGATGCCCTTAAGGCATACATTGAAGAAGACTTCCCATTTTCCGAAGCAGGTGCGCATCTTTTAGTTGGAATAGATGGAAACACAAAAGAGAATGTAGAGAAGGAATATGAAACCATTGGAGAGGTCTGCCTTAATGCGGGAGCCACTGATGTCTTCGTTGCAGATACGCCTCAAACAAAGGAAAGATTGTGGAAGGCGAGAAGGTCTCTTCATGATGCCTTAGAGAAAAAAAGCCGTGTGATGGAGAGAGAGGATGTCGTCGTGCCGGTATCAAGGATACCAGAACTCCTTAACTTTGTTTATAAACTTTCAGAAGAATCAGGGTTTGAGATCGTTCCGTTTGGTCATGCAGGAGATGGAAATGTTCATATAAATATCCTGAAAATGAATACTCCTGAAGGTGAGTGGGTTAAAAAAAAGGAAAAGGTAGTTGAAAAACTTCTTAGGAAGGTTGTCCGACTTGGCGGAACGCTCTCCGGTGAGCACGGCATAGGCATAGCAAAAAAGAGATTCATTCATATCTCACTAAGTAAGGAAGAGATTGAGCTTGCTAAGAGGATCAAGAAGGCTTTCGATCCAAACAATATATTAAATCCAGGGAAAATCTTCGAATAGGAAAAGATACAACCACAGAAGACTCAAAGAAATAACAATCATAGATGTACATATGAATTTCATTGACATCGTTTTATACTTATGCTATAAAAAAATGTTTAGGAAAATATCATATAAGTTATTAAAAACCGCAATTTCTCCGTTCGATTTATAAACTCATTGAAAGGATGTAGTTATGAAAATATTAGAGCAGGTAAAAAAAGATGGTGTAAAATTTGTAAGCTTACAAATTACTGATCTACTTGGTGTTGTAAAGGAAATCGTCATACCAGTTGAAGAATTAGAAAACACATTAAAGAATGGTGTTTGGTTTGATGGTTCTTCAGTTGAAGGTTTTGCAAGGATACAGGAAAGTGACCTATTTTTGAAACCAGACCCTGCAACGTATTCTATCGTTCCATGGCTAAAAGAAAACGGTAAAACGGCACGGTTCATATGTGATATTTACGGAGCAGATGGAAAACCTTTTGCAGGAGATCCCAGATTTGTTCTTAAGAAAGCAATAGAAGAAGCAGCTAAAATGGGATTTGAGTATAATATTGGACCTGAAATGGAATTTTATTTATTCAGGAAGGATGAAAAAGCAAGAACAATTCCTATGGATTACGGAAGTTACTTTGACTTATCTTCACATGAAGGATACAGAGTTATAAAAGAAATTATAACTGCACTTAAGAACTTTGGAATTACTGTTGAGGCATCTCATCATGAGGTAGGTCAGGGTCAGTATGAAATAGATTTCAATTACGGACCTGCTCTCCAAATTGCCGACAAGTTACTTACATTGAAATACACAGTGAAGAAAATCGCACAAATGCATGGTTTGCATGCAACGTTTATGCCAAAACCAATAAAAGGTGCTGCCGGCTCTGGAATGCATATCCACCAGAGTTTATTTGATATTAAAACAGCAAGAAATCTTTTTCATGATGAAACTGATAAATATAAGTTATCAAAGATTGCCTATAACTTTATTGCAGCACAAATGAAATTTATAAAAGCGATGTGCGCAATTCTTTGTCCGACTGTAAACTCTTACAAAAGGTTAATTTCTGGTTTTGAAGCACCTGTATACATTACCTGGGCAAGCATGAATCGGTCATCACTCATAAGAGTGCCCAAGTGGTTTAAGCAAAAACCAAAATCTGCAAGAATCGAATTACGGTGTGCTGATCCAACGTGCAACCCATATCTGGCGTTTGCTATTATGCTTAAAGCAGGTTTGGATGGAATTAAAAATAATCTAAAACCACCTAAACCTTTAGAAGACAATGTATTTCAATTTGATGATAAAGGTTTAGCAAGCGTAAATATCGATATGTTACCTACATCACTTTGGGAAGCGTTGCATGAACTGAAAAAGAATAAACTTCTTCAAGAAGCTCTTGGAGACCATTTATTTAAGAAATATATTGATATAAAAACAAGAGAATGGGATGAGTTTAAAACCCAGGTCACTTCCTGGGAAATAGACAAGTACTTAGACATTTTTTAACATTCCTTCAAAATCAAACCCTCATTCACACCAAAATTTCGACGAGTAAAGAATATGATATACGATAGTGGGTATGAAAAATGTGCTCATCTATACGATCTGTTCGACAAGAAGGAAAACGTTGAGTTTTTCCTCCATTATGGCTTAGAAGCAGGGGAAATTCTCGACATAGGTGCAGGAACAGGTCGTATCGCGATCCCACTTGCTGAAAAAGGGATTAAGGTTTTCTGTATTGAACCTTCCCCTGCTATTAGAAGAGAATTCCTGAAGAAACTTTCTCAACGACCTGACAAGCAAGAGACCCACCTCGTTTTTGAGATATATGAATCAGGTAAGTTAATAAAACAAATTGAAGAAAGATCACTAGTAGGGATTATCGACAGGAAGAAGGTCCATCGTCTCCTGAGTGAAACTGGCTTCGAGGTGAAACAGGAGTTTAACAATTACGATCTTACAAAATATCAAGAGGGAGACTCACTCTTAATAGTAGAAGCTGCTAAAAGGCATTAGGTAAGCCATTTCTCTAGCTATTAACTTTGAGAAAGTGCTCTAGCCTTTAAGTAGCAGATTAAGAGAAAATACTTGACAAAACTGATAATGAAGAGTAAAATCATATATGCAAAAGATTTATAAGCACTTGGAAGCAATGTTAGGTAAAAATAATGAACAGCAATCAAGATAAACGCTTAACCCGTCAACTGGGTGGTATTGCTGTATTTAGTATTTCAGCAGGTGCAATGATCAGTTCAGGCCTGTTTATTCTACCTGGACTGGTTTACGCTAAGGTTGGGCCAGCAGTGATCTTAGTCTATATTATTGCAGGGATATTAGTTCTGCCCGCGCTCTTTGCTAAAGCTGAACTGGCCACTGCAATGCCAAAAGCGGGTGGAAGTTACTTTTTCATCGAGCGCAGCATGGGGTCTGCAGCTGGAACAATAGGCGGATTCGCAAGCTGGTTTTCGCTCAGTCTCAAAAGTGCATTTGCATTGGTTGGGATCGGTGCGTTTGCAACATTGATCAATCCAAGCATTTCAGTACTGGAGATTAAACTCATTGCTTCTGGGTTCTGCCTATTTTTTATAATAATTAATTTAATAAGTGTCAAACTAACGAGTAAGATTCAAATTTTTCTTGTAATGATGCTTATCGGACTAACCATGATTTATATCTTACGCGGATCTATGTCGCTCGATGTTCACCGTTATAAGCAATCCATTCCGGTCAACTTTCACATGCTATTTGCTGCAGCAGGTTTGGTTTTTATATCATTTGGAGGATTAACAAAAATAACAAGTGTCGCAGAAGAGGTCAGGAATCCTTCAAAGAATATTCCGTATGGAATGATAATAGCATTTTGTGTAGTACTGTTTCTTTACGGATTAGCCATATTTGTAACCGTGGGTCTGCTTGATGGACACGAATTTGCACGTTCACTTACCCCTATATCAACTGGTGGATATAAAATCCTTGGTACATTTGGCAGTGTCGTAATGGCATTTGCAGCAATACTTGCCTTTGTCTCCACTGCAAATGCAGGTATACTGTCTGCCTCCCGGTTCCTAATGGCAATGAGCCGAGATAATCTCTTACCCGATTTCTTTTCAGGGGTAAATAAACGATTCAAAACACCTCACTTCTCAATAATTTTTACGGGTATTTTTATGCTAACGGCTATACTCTCTCTGAACCTCGTAACGCTTGTAAAAGTTGCATCAACAATGAAAATCCTGCTCTTTATATTTGTGATACTGGCATCCATCATTATGCGTCAGAGCAAAATTCTGAACTACAAGCCAGTGTTTGTTTCACCGTTATATCCATGGCTTCCGATAACGGGAATTATTTGTTACGTTCTTCTCCTCTTTGAGATGGGTATAGTATCACTTCTGGTAACAGGCGGATTCATCCTTGCCAGCATTGTATGGTATAATATTTACACTCATGGAAAGACAATGCGTAAGTCTGCTTTAATTCATATTGTCGAACGTGTTACTGCTAAAGAGATAGCAGGCAATTCATTAGGCGGCGAGTTACGAGAAATCTTAAAAGAGCGTGATAACATAATTGAGGATAGATTCGATAAATTAGTAAACGGCTGTGAGATTATTGATTTAGATGAGGAATTTTCCCTTGAAGAATTCTTTACATTTGCTGCAAAAAGACTTGCAAAACGATTACACATCGATTCAAGGCAACTACGCGATTCATTCATCACCCGTGAGAAGGAATCAACAACGGAGATACGACCGGGTCTTGCAATCCCTCATATTATAATCGAAGGAGAGCATAGATTCGAGTTACTTGTGGCACGATGCAGAACCGGTGTTGATTTCACAGAAACATTACCGCCTGTCTATGCCGCGTTCGTATTGGTTGGTTCGCGTGACGAAAGGAACTTTCACTTACGAGCACTCTCTGCAATTGCGCAAATTGTGCAGGATGAAAATTTTGACAAGAACTGGTTGAACGCTAAAAGCATTGAAGAATTACGTGATATTCTACTGCTCGCAAAAAGACACCGTGAAGGAAAGTAGGGGCACGGTGCACCGTGCCCCCTACCTTATTATTAAAAGATTATTACATTCTTCAAGATGTTCTCGATCGATTTTGCTGTTATTATTGCACTATCTTTTGAATAACCTCCGCCTAAAACCATCAATATTGGAATTTTATTTTTAACCGCATTTCTGAAAACTAATTCATCACGCTCGATAATTCCCCCTTCAGAAATATTCATACACCCCAGAGTATCTTCTTTAAATATATCTGTCCCAGCAATATAGATAATGATGTCGGGTTTTGACTTACGAATAGCATCAGGTATTTCTCTCTCTAATAATGAAAGATAATCCAGATCTTTAATGTGAGACATAACTGGATAGCCAAATTCAATATATTTTTTCGCTTCAAAGTCACCAGGATAAATGCGCTCATTATAAACATCGAAGATGTGAATCCTGTTATCATTCTTAAAAATGGATGCATTTCCATTACCTTGATGTGCATCCAGATCTATAATCATAATTGAGAGAGTATTATTATTATTAAACAATTTATACACTGCAATCGGAATATCGGCAAAAAAACAAAATCCGCCTCCAGAATCAGCCTTTGCATGATGATAACCACCGGACAAATTTATTGCCCAACCATATTCAAATGCCAGTACGCAACCCTTTATTGTTCCTCCAGTAGCATACTTTACGGATTTCAGAAGACAATTCTGTAGAATATCATTTGGTACTGATGATAGAACCTTTAATTCAGCTATCCTGGCAATAGTTTCCGAATGATTCAAAGCAGATAGATATTCCTTTGAGTGGATGAACAGAAGATCCTCTTTAGAAGCCATTTCTGGTGTATAAAATCTTTTTTTGTCAATCCCTACTTTTTTAACAAGATAGTTATAAATTTTACCATATTTTTCTGAATCAAACGGATGAATCTCTTCTAATCCTCCAAATGTATGATCATACTGTTTTGTAAAAATAATGGGTACTTTGTTGAGCATTCTTTTGAATAGTGAGTTTCCTTTATTGAATTTCATCTATTGTAGATAACAAAATCCATCTTGTTATTCCCCTTCTCCATGCTCCCTTTATACCATATTCCGTTGTAATGTCAAGATAATACAATTTAGGTTTTCTATTTACGACTGTTAAAAAATTGTGGAGGGCGGGGCTCACAATGATAATTTGATGAGTGCTTTTGTAAATATTTACTCGCACAGGAGTTTTTAAACACTTAGCTTTGGCACAAAGAGGTTTTTCAGATTCAACAAAGCAAATTGTTTAGTTTTAAAGATCAGGGTGCACGATGTTGTACTATTTGTCACCCAATAATTTAATAACTAAATGTATTATCAGTGGTTATGCTGATAATTTCTGGATGGAACGCTTTATTTTTTACGAGTCTATTATTAACAATTCTTAAAATTAAAAAACTCACGGCAAGTAGGATAATGCCTGTTATGAGTCCGAGGAATTCCTTAGGTATCAACGTTATATATCTTGATAAAAAGGCAAAACCAAACGCCACGCCTATTAAGAAAAAAAGAGCAGGAACAAAGTATGCCCAGAAGGAAGCCACAAGAAGAGCTCCTCGTGCCAAACCAATCTCAACTATATCACCCTCTTTTGCACCAATAGGATTTTCTACCTCAACCGAAAACAACTTTCCTTCTTCTGGAGGTTTGCAGATTTCTTTTGATGGACAGTGATTGCACATCTTCTTTCGTTGGATAAGTACCTTTGCTGTTCCTTTATTAGTTATCTCAACAACCTTACCTGTTTCCCTGTTTTCCATCACACAAGTACCTTCTCTTCCTTGACGAGTCTTTTTATTGTATTTGTTGGACATTTCTCCATGACGACATCCCAGTGTTCACAGTTATAGATCTTGCTGTAGTCAATCTTAGCAAGCATCTCATCCATATAGAAAGAACCATCCCCACAATTCTTTTCACAGAGACTGCAACCGATACATCCAACTTCACATATCTTTCTCACGACCGCACCTTTATCGGGATTGTTACAGGCAATTGTGATAGTAGCTGTAAGTTTTGTCTTATCAAATAATTCAATGGAGATAATATTCCTTGGACAGGCAACCACACATTGACCACAGCCTGTGCATTTCACCAAATCAACAACAGGTAAACCTTCTTCCATCTCGATAGCATCAAAAAGACAGACATCAACGCAATCCCCATATCCAAAGCAGCCATAGGAACATGCAATTTCACCACCGACAATGTCTGCAACCTTACAGGTCTGTCCACCAATATAAATGGCTTTTTTCTTTCTTATCTCTTCGCTTGCACCACAGTGAACAATGGCAATCTTTGTAATTACCTCCTTACTCTCTATGCCGAGGATATTAGCAATATTCTCTGCAACTTCACTATCTCCAACAGGACAATCATTAGGTTCTGCTTCGCCTTTAACAATTTTTTGGGCAAGATCATGGCAGCTTGCATTCCCACAGGCACCACAATTTGCACCTGGCAACGCCTCAAGCACATGTTCTATCCTCGGATCTTCTTTCACATAAAGTTTCCTATTTGATATGGCAAGAATTACTGAAAAGAATAGACCAAGTCCTCCCATAGCTATTGTTGAAATTACTATAATGTTCATCTTTTCAACTCCTTAAGCTTTTTAACTTTTATGAGGTGCTGATAATTCCTGAGAACCCCATAAATGCAAGGGCAAGAAGTCCTGATATGATTAGTGTTAGTGGAGCACCTTTAAATGCCTCAGGTACATCTGCAAATTCCAGCTCTTCTCTTATACCTGCCATAATGAGAAGAACAAGTGTGAAACCAACTCCAGAACCAAAACCGAAGACTATACTTTCAAGGAAGTTATATTCACGAAGCACCATAAATAGAGTTAATCCAAGAATTGCACAATTGGTTGTAATAAGAGGCAAATAGATGCCAAGCGCTCTGTACAAATCAGGACTGAATTTTCTGATAAACATCTCAACTATCTGAACAAGGGAGGCAATTACAAGGATAAAAGAAACATACTCAAGAAAAGGCACATTAAATCTCACCAGGATATAATGGTATATGAGCCATGTAACTGTTGCTGCAAGTGTCATCACAAATGTTGCTGCAAGTCCCATTCCAACTGCAGATTCAATCTTTGAGGACACACCAAGAAATGGACAGATACCGAGAAAGTATGTTAATACTATATTATTTACTATTGTAGCAGCAATAAAGATTAGGATTATGTTCATTTTGCCTCCTTACGCAGTTCTTTTTAACCTCTGATCAATTACATTCATTAATGCAATGAGAAATCCGAGTGTAATAAAAGCACCTGCAGGCAGAATCATTATCACCCAGGGCTCAAACCATGTTCCGAGTATTTGAATACCAAGGATGCTTCCTGAGCCAAGTAATTCCCTGATTGCTCCGAGAAGTAAAAGAGCAAGCGTGAAACCCAAACCCATGCCAAGTGCATCGAGGAAAGACCTATACAGTGGGTTCTTCTTTGCAAAAGCCTCTTGTCTTCCAAGAATTATACAGTTTACAACAATGAGAGGAACATAGGGTCCTAATTCCTTACTGATAGGAGGGAATTTTGCCCTTAAGTAAAGGTCTGCTATAGTAACAAACGTTGCTATGATTATTGTAAAGGTTGCAATCCTCACTTGATTTGGTACTATCTTTCTTATCAGTGAAACAACTATACTTGTCGAGATAAGAACAAATGTCATTGCAATTCCCATTGATACACCGTTTATAACTGAAGTGGTAACTGCAAGCAAGGGGCACATCCCGAGCAGCTGTCTGAAAGCAGGATTTTCCTTCCAGAAACCCTTGAAGAATTCCATATAGAGTCTTACACTACTCATTTTCACCCTCCCCACTTGGCCCTATCTCCTTAACAATCTCCTTAACCTCTTTTATAGTTGCATTAAGTATATTTACAACCGACCTTGAAGAGACTGTTGCACCAGTTATAGCTTGAATTTCATTCGGGTTTTCGGGTTTCTTACCCTTAACATAGTCTATTGCTGGTAAAACAGACACACCACTAAACTGTCCCTTGAAATTATCCTCTGTAATCTTTGCACCCAGTCCCGGTGTTTCAACGGACTCAAGAATATCTATACCCGTAAGCTTCCCAAGTTCAGAATCAATGCCTACCATTATCTTTATGATACCCTGGTATCCGCTTCCTTTTGCAACAAATGCGTATCCAACAAGCTCTCCCTCCTCGTTTAACCCTTTGAAAATAACTTTTTCACCACGTTCTATTATTTCCACATTTTTTACATCTGGAAGAACCTTAAATATTGCTTCTTGTGTTGCTTTTTCTGCATTTATCTTTATCAAGGGTTCAGCATACTGGTTCATGTAGACGAGGGATAAACCTGAAAAGAGACAAACAACAGTCAGGACAATTATCATATGTGCTGATATATTCATTTTTTCCTCCCTCCAAACTGAACAGGAACCGTGTAACGATTTATTAAGGGTGTGAATGCATTCATTAATAGTATGGAATACATTACACCTTCTGGTAATCCTCCCCATGTCCTTATTATTATAACAAGAATGCCGCATCCTACCCCAAAGATATACCTTCCTTTCTTTGTGACAGGGCTGGTAACAGGATCAGTTGCCATAAACAGTGCTCCAATCATTAAACCACCAGCAAAGAGATGAAACCAGGGTGTTGCGTATTGAGCAGGTTTTATAAGATAGAGGACAGAGCTAAGGATAAGAACCGTTCCTATATAACTCAGGGGTATCCTCCAATCCATATATTTTTTTATAAGTAAGAATATTGCACCAATAATAAGTGCAATGGCACAGGTTTCACCAAGAGAACCGCCTGTGTTTCCAAGAAAAAGGTACAGTGTTGAAGTAATATTTTTGTCAAATTTCATTATAGATAGAGGAGTTGCAGTACTTACAGCATCAAATAGACCAGGTTTTATCCAGGTTGTAAGCATAACAGGAAATGTAGCCATCAGGAAAGCACGTCCAATGAGTGCAGGATTAAATATATTTTGCCCAAGTCCTCCAAAAATCTGTTTTCCTATAACAATCGCCATTACTGCACCAAGAAACCCAACCCAGAGTGGCAGGGATGGAGGAAGAACAAGCGCGAGCAAAAGCCCTGTGAGAAGTGCACTTCCATCGTTTATTGTTATGGTTTTTCTTCTTAATTTCTGAAACATCGCTTCTGTTAAGATTGTCCCTGCAATGCATACGATAATAAGAAGGAATGCCCTCAGTTTAAAGTAGTATATACTTGCAATTACAGCAGGAATGAGTGCATAGATAACACCTCTCATTACCATCGGTGTCGTAGGTTTCTCCTTCTGATGGGGCGAAACAGAAATAATAAGGTTTTCTTTCATCGTATTATCCTTTCTTGCTCTCTAAGTTCCTTAATGCCAGTTTTCCAAGCTTTATGTATTGAACAATCGGAATCTTTGAGGGACATACGAATGCACAACTTCCACACTCTATGCAATCCATTATATGACAACTATCCAATCTTTCCCACGCCTCACCTTTTGCAAATCTTACGTATTCTGTTGGTATAAGGTACATTGGACAGTGGTCAACGCATCGTGCACATCTTATGCAATTAACCTCTTCCTCAATATCAATCTCATCTGCTGTTAGGACAAGAATTCCTGATGTTCCTTTAATAACAGGAACACCCATATCAGATTGAGCAATTCCCATAAGAGGACCACCCATAATTACCTTCGCTGCATTATCTTTCAAC
>SOIS01000220.1 GCA_004375965.1 Candidatus Cloacimonadota bacterium
GTTCCTGTAGGAGATATAGTATTCCTTCGTATCCAACATATGGCATGGGAAGATATCTAAAGGTATTGAAATAATAACTGCTTCCAATCGCATGGTGGGCCATACCCATACCTTCAATCAGAGTCTTCTCTATCCTTGAGCCTAACACAAAATCAACCTCAGCTTCTTTAACAGCTCTTGCAAATTCAACATATGGAGGATTTATGAGTATCTTGGGAGAAAATCCATCTTTTCCCATTGACTCTAATAATTTTTCTGCCCCATCAATTGATTCTTTAGTAGCAGCCTGCAAAGCAATAACTTCAGGATACATAGCCATATCATAATAAAGGCTTCTTGCCATTGATGCGATAAATTGAGAACGACCAATAAGGGCAGCGCGTTTCTGCAGCATAAGGTTGGACTGCCAGGTGTAAGAATAATTGAATCTCAGAACATCTCTTACTTTCTTGCTTGCCTCCTGGAGAACTTCTTTTGCTTTGTCGAGCTTCCCAAATTTGTCTGCAATAGCGTAATACCACTCTTCTGTGTTTCTTAATCCATACGGCAAAGGTAGATCTGCTCCAAAATTTGGGACCCCAAGCTTCTCTGCCTCTTTTGCGAAGAGAGGTAAATCTTCATTAGTCAACATTAGGTTCAATTGTGCTGCGCCGAAATTTTCAATATCCTCAATCTTTGTATTCCTGGTTAATACACAGTTTATACTGATTCCTAACTTGGTCAATAAATCCTTTATCCCCTCAAAGTCGAATAACCAGTTCTGCGAAGCCAACAAATAAGGCCCTATTATGTTTATACTATCAGGTTTCTTCGAAACATCAGGCTTTGCAAACTTTGTAAGTAAGGCTCTATATGTCAGGTCATATCCAGCAATGTCCCACCCTTTGAATCCAGGTGCATCAACAGAGATGGATGGAACTCCTGTCTCTTTTTCGAACAACTTAGCAGCACCTACCATATCATCGCCTGTAATTGCTGTTGAATCAGTGTTTACAATAGCTAAAAGAGTTGGCTTTCTTTTTGTAAGCTCAGATTCCATTCTGATAAACTTCAATAATTGTCTGAGTTTATCCATACTTGTACCCATGACTAAATTGTCTTCGGTTATCCCACTTGGTCTCATGGCAGAATATGTACCCATTGGTGCCTGGTCTGTGCGGATATGCGTTGCAATCGTGTAACACCCTGCTGGACCGTGATATGCTAACTCAACCCCTTCAATGCCTGAAAGTGCTAATACTGAACCAAACATCGCACTTGGCTGATATTGGTCTGTCCATATATGTGGTTTATATGCTCGCATTTATGCCTCCCTTTTTTTATTCTCCAGATATACCTTTTTTACTCTCAATTATTTCAGCCGGTTCAGGCACTGACCATTTTCCCAAGATTCTGCTGTACAATGACCACTTTCCTTCTCTTTTTGCGCCTTTGATAGCTAAAATTATATCCCTTAAAAGAGCCTTTGTCCCAGAGAAAAAGATAGACCTTTGACAAACATTCCTGCGTCTCCTGAAGTGAATCGAAGATTGAACTTGAGCAATATTTGATACATCCCATCTGGGAGCCTTTGTATACCAACCTAAATCTCCATACAGATGCAGTATTTCTGAATCTTTAACTCCAAGCCAATCCGCAACCTCAATCGGAGAGATTTTTATAGCGTGCGGTGCAGGCCACCATAAAAACTTAGGATTGAATGGTTTCCCTGCTGCTGATGTTGATAAGAAATACTCTACACCCTCACGTCTGCCTATCAATTCTGACGGTCCTATATTGAAAAATATTATTTTATCAGGATCAACTCCAAGCTCCTGAAGCATTCGAGCATACCCCAACTGACGATTTACTGAAGTCATTGAAATCGCTGAATCCATGAATAAAGTCTTATCCTTAACAAGTTTCTTAGCCTCTTGCCATAATGGCTCAATGCCATCTCTATCCCAGCGTTCATCAATATATTTCTGCGCTTCCTTTTCCTTTCCAAAGTGCTTTGCAAATCCCATAATGTAGTTCGTTATTCCTTCCCTTCCCAGCGGATAAACATGTGGAGACCATGGTACACCAAACTTCTTTTCCATTTCCTCACAAATTGGATAGGCAAGCATTGGACAGTTTACGATGTTAAACTCAGCCTCAGGTGCACGACGAATATCTGCAAGGGAAGATTGGGGAACTATTACATGCAATTTCAATCCTAAGGCTTTCAGTATGTCACTAATTTCATCATAAGTAGTTGGAAAATTGGGTTTAAAACCTTCTCTTTCGGAAATGTAGGTGCCTCTATAATCTCCGATTACATTGACAGCACCTTTTATTTTTTGTTTCGGTTCATGCATCAGCGCACTCCAATAGTCTGCTGTTGCCAGCCTCATCATGTCACCTTCATCAATAGCCTTGAATCCAGGCAAATCTAAATAAACCACTTCCTCTGCATATTTGAGCTCGGGTTTCACATCATCAATAACCTCTTCAATAGGCTCGCCAATCATACCTGGACCACATGTAGGAGCTACAAATATAATTTCAGGCTTATGAAGTTCATCTACTTCCATAAGAGTCTTTCTTAATTTTTCTGGGGCCCCGAGGATATTGTCTCTCTCGTTTAAATCAGTAGTCGTTACAAAAGTAAATGGATTCCCCCAATAGTAATTTCCGCCACCTCCAACATATAAGACAAAGAAATGTCTAACAGCAGTTACGCATGACTGGGCTCCATGAATGACCATCACAGAATTCCTTACGCCTCCGCCTATCGTAATAGCATAGTAAATCGGACACCAGAGTCCGCTCCCATATCCTGGTATAACTTTATCCCACCACTCTGTTGCACTCGTATCAGCACATTTCTCTATAACATCTTTGAAGGTAACGAACTCAAACTTCCTTTCGCTTTTCATGGTTAGATAATCTTTAGCTATCTCCCAATTCTCACGAGACCTGTCTATTCTATCCCACGGCATTAATTTCTCACTCATAGTTCCTCCTTATTATTTTTTAATATACATCTTTACGGTATCCATAATCTCATCCATACCGGAAAGCGGCGAGGGTATGTGAATATACTTATTTTCAAGCACTTTCTTCGCCAACCTTCGATATACCTCTGATTGGTCAGACTCTGGGAATGCTTCTAAAACCGTTTTGCCCAGGGATTCGGCTTCCTGCACTTTAAGAGACCTCGGAATATGTTCTATTACAGGCACTCCTACTTTTCTACTAAATTCCTCTACTATCTCTTTTTCATGCGGTACATTCCTTTGATTATCAATCAATCCAGCTACTCCAACTTCTATGCCCTCACCAATTATTCTATCGACAGCTTTCAGAATCTCATTGGTTATATAAAGAGTCAACGGTTCGCCACAAGTTACTATATATACCTCCTTGGCATGGCCCCCTCTCATTGGCTGAGAAAAACCGCCGCATACAATATCACCTAAAACATCATATATAGCAAATGTAATATCAAATCTCTTTAAAACATTGAACTCTTCCAACAGTTGAATAGCAACAAGCACACCTCTACCAGCACAACCTATTCCAGGTCTTGGACCACCAGACTCGCAGCAAACAATATCGTTATATCCTTTAAACATCACCTTATCTAAAATCTCTTCTGTCATCTCAACCGGTTCTTCAGTCTCTGCATCGACCATCTTGAGCTGCTCCAAAATTGTAGGCATAATCCCCCCACAGAGCAGAGCAACTGAGTCCCTCGGTGGATCACACCCTACTGGTATCACCTTTTCGCCCATTTTCGATAATGCTACACTCAAATGAGCAGATGTAATAGATTTTCCAATCCCTGCCTTGCCGTATATAGCTATTTTCTTCGGAATTTCTTTAGTTATTTCTATTTTCTCATCCATAATACCTCCTTCATTTTCTTACGCAAATACTTGATGCTTTCTCAAAAGACCAAGTATTATTCCTATACTCTCCTTAGGATCCATCGGGTTAGGATAAACCCCTCTTGGCTCCATTACCATGTCTGCTAAGTTCATGAATTCTGACGCCACTTCCGAATCCGGAAAATGTTGCATAACTGTGCCTTTAGATGCCTCTGCTTCCGTAATTAAATCAGAACGGGGAATATGAGCCATCACTGGTACACCTAATAATTTACTAAATTCCTCCACCAGCTCTCTCTCATTAGGTATACCTCTCATATTATCGATAAAACCACCTACTTTTACTTCTACCCCCTTCAGCTCATTCATAATCTTGACGGCGTAACAAATATTGTTCATTGAATAAAGAGACATCAATTCTCCACTTGTAACTATATAAACCTCACTCGCATATCCCTTCCTCATCGGCTGAGCAAAACCACCACAAACAACATCAGCAATAACATCGTAAACCATAAAATCCACCTCGTGCTTATCATATAATCTGTACTTCCTTAAGAGGTTCAGAGCAAGGAGAACACCTCTGCCTGCACATCCTTGAGCAGGCTCAGGCCCCCCAGTCTCTGCACACACAATACCTTTGTAACCTGTTTTAACACACTCGGAAATCGGTTCTTCACGACTGCCCTTCATCCTAATTTGATTGAGAATTGTAGGTTCGCACATCTTCTGTAAAATAAAGTAGGTCGAATCCGATTTTGGTGAGCATCCTACTTGCATAACTTTTCTACCTTTCTCTGCTAAGGCAACCGAAAGATTACTTGCAACTGTAGACTTACCAACGCCTCCTTTTCCATAAATTGAGATTTGTCTCATCTCTTTCATCTTTCTCTCCTTTTATTATGTTCCTAACATTCCTACAGCATCGGCACGACAATGCCGACATCCCCGGAACTGTTGAATAAATGATTCACACTGACGCTGTACTCTAAATAACTCATGATTAGAGGGAGCTTTTCTATCAGAAAATTCACCCTGAGGAATTAACTTCATAATGTTCATTATATATGCTCCTTCCTCAGCCACTGCTTGAGCTACTTTTACTAAATGTACGTCATTGATTCCAGGTATTAGAACAGAATTGACCTTTACGGTTATACCCTGTCGCACTGCAGCTCTTAATCCCTCAAGCTGGATGGTTGACAAAACTTGAAACGCAACTTCCTCAACAAGTATTTGCCCCTTATATCTCACCCAGCTATAAATTTGCTTGCCAATACTACTATCTACAGCATTGATAGTAATAGTTAGATGACTCACCCCTACTTCAAGAAGTAAATCTAAAGAATCAGGTAAAAGAAGACCATTTGTGCTCATACACTTAATCAGATAAGGAAATTCTTGATTAACCAATCGCAAAGTTTCAAAAGTTGCTGGATTGGCTAACGC
>SOIS01000145.1 GCA_004375965.1 Candidatus Cloacimonadota bacterium
AGGCTATTATTCCGTTGACTCTAACTTAACAAGTGGTAGTATTAATGGGGGCAGGGCAACCCCATGTGTTTATTGTAACTAAATCTAACATCCCCTTGACACATTATCTTACATAACTATAATGTACTTATATAAAAAGACAATGATGGAGATACAAAAATGAGTGAAATCTACTCAAGACTTGCCCGGAGAGTAAAAGAGCTGAGGCAAAAGTCGGGAATAAGTCAGCAAAGACTTGCTGAACTATTAAAAGTTTCTCGTCCTACGATTTCTCAGATAGAAAATAGAGAAAGAAAAATTTCTGCTGATGAATTAATAAAACTGTCAGACATTTTCGGTCTCCCTATAGAGAGCATACTAGACCTCAAAAAAGAGCCCGAAGTAATTCTGGATGCTGCCAAAGAGGACAGAAAACCAACACTGCAAATGAGAATAAACGTGCCTCAGAGGGATCTGGAAAAGTTTAAAGAGGTCCTACTTTATCTCTTGAATAAGATTGCCTCTAAGCCCAATATTGGCGAAACTGTACTCTATAAAATTCTTTACTTTATTGACTTCGATTTCTATGAGAAATATGAAGAGCAGTTAATTGGGGCAACTTATAAGAAAAATCACTACGGACCGACTCCTTTAGAATTTAAAAAAATAATTGAAAAAATGACTAAAGATAAAGAAATCATGAAGGTTCAAAGTAGCTATTTTCAATACCCACAAACCAAGTACCTACCCCTAAGAAAAGCAGACCTTTCTAAATTAAAAGCAAATGAGATTGAGGTAATAAATGATGTTGTCAACAGACTTTCTGATATGAATGCTGCCCAAATAAGTGAATACTCTCATAGTGATGTCCCCTGGCTGACAACAGAGAACAATGGAGTTATTGAATATGAGTCTGTCTTTTACAGAACATCCCCGTACTCAGTGAGAGAATATAGTGAAGATATTCACTGAGGTCGTTCCCTTTCCAGAGTTCAAGAGAGATTTAAAAAAGCTGGCAAAAAGGTTTAAGACACTCGAGGATGACCTGGATACTTTTGTCGAAACCCAGTTAAATCTTTACCACAAGTTAGAAATTGACAATAAGGGGATTGTCCAACTTAAAGATTTAAGAATTGAAAGCCCCAGAGTCTATAAAGCAAGGAAATTTGCCTGCCGCTCGCTCAAGGGTAGAGGAGTTCAGTCAGGCATTAGAATAATTTATGCGTATTTTGAAGAAAAGGATAAAATTGAATTAATTGAGATTTATTACAAGGGAGACAAGGGAAGTGAGGACCGGCAGAGAATATTCAGGCATTATAAATAATCTTAGGGTCAAATTGGAGTATAGGTGAGAGGTATACGGAAAAACAAAAAAAGAGAGGCATTGCCGGTTGTCGTCGTTGTCGTGTCAAAATATAGAAGCAATCAAAATAAATGGGCGCTGTCCCTATTAAAAGGAGAATAAGAAATGTTTAAGAGAAAACCAAAGATAGTATATCTGGTAGGAGCGTTAGCTTTTTTTATTCTTGTTAAATGGGGATGCTCTTCTGTTTTTGCTGAGGAAGTCAAGATTCTGTCAACTGCACCTCGAGGTAGCGTGGAGGATATTGGAGAAACCTCCGCTG
>SOIS01000018.1 GCA_004375965.1 Candidatus Cloacimonadota bacterium
TTAAACTACCTCAGCCGCCGGTTGTCAAGACGCAAAAAAGCCGGCCTTTTTTAAATGTATCTTTACTGGTAATAAGCATATCAAGAGGTTAAATAGGAAATACAGAGGAAGAAATGCACCAACAGATGTCCTTACCTTCTCTTTTATTGAAGGGGAGGGTTCTAAATATAGAAAAGGTATGTTCGGGGATATCTACATTTCTATTGAAATGGCTCAGGATAATGCTAAAAAGTACGGGCATAGTTTTAACGAGGAGATAAAGCTGCTTTTTGTACATGGCATGCTTCATCTTTTGGGTTATGATGACGAGAGTGAAAGTGACAGAGAGGTTATGAGGTCGAAGGAGAAAGACTATATAAATAAATGATGAAAGTCGTTGTTTTTTTTCTTATTTGCATTATCTTACTCGTTCTATCTGCATTTTTTTCTGGTTCAGAAACTGCTCTTTTTTCCCTCAGCGAGCCAGAGATTGAATGTATTAAAACTGACGAAAAGAGGAGAAAACACTTTTTTGAGAATCTTCACCAATTTCCTCACAATCTGCTTACAACAATACTATTATCAAACACTGTTGTTAATGTTGCCTTCTCGGTTCTAATAACCCTTGTTTTCCTTGAACTTGTTGCGTATCTCCATTTAAATGTAAAATTATGGATGCTACTTAATACAGTTCTTATTACCACTTTTCTTTTAATTTTCGGTGAATTTACTCCAAAGTTTTATGCATTAAGGAGAAAAAAAGAACTTTCAAAAAAGAGCGTAATTCCACTCTTTTACATTGTATTATTACTGCGTCCTTTCGTCTTTCTTCTCAATCTTTTAAGTAGTTGGATTATCAGTATTATGAAGAAAAAAATAAAGGAAGAGATCTCATATAGTGAGCTTAAAACATTGTTTGAAATAAGTGAAAAAGAAGGAATTTTTAAGGGAAAAGAAAAAGAGATGATAAATTCACTTTTTACATTAAACGAAAGTGTTGTATCTGAGATAATGACGCCGAGAACGAAGGTCTTCTTTATCAGTGACGATATGAAGATCGGAGAGGTATATTCATTGTTGTTGCAGAAACCATATTCCCGTATTCCAGTATATTCAACAGGTGAAGAAAAAATTGATGGAATCCTTTATCTGAAGGACCTTCTTATATATAGGAAAGAAGAGGATAGGAAGGTTAAGACTATCTTAAGGGATGCACTGTTTATCTCCGAAAAAATGAGATTAAAAGACCTTTTTCTTGAATTCAGGAAGAAGAGAGTGCATTTTGCAGTTGTTGTTAACGAATTTGGTGGAGTTGAAGGTGTAGTAACAATGAATGATATATTGGAAGAGATCTTAGGGAACATAAAGGATGAATATCACAAAGTAAGCATTCCGGTCTATAGATACATTTCAAAGGACGAGATATTGGTGGATGGAGAACTAAAAATCGATGACTTTCCTATCAAGTTTTATAAACAACTTCCTCGGGGTGATTACGAGACTATCGGTGGATTTATTTTATTAAATATGGGTAGGGTTCCGAAAGAGGACGAGTCTTTTGTCTATAGGGATTTAG
This sequence comes from Candidatus Cloacimonadota bacterium, assembly GCA_004375965.1. Lineage (GTDB taxonomy): Bacteria > Hydrothermota > E44-bin80 > E44-bin80 > E44-bin80 > SOIS01. The sequence continues at coordinate 1,556 of SOIS01000018.1, forward strand.
TTTTTACAGTAGTAAAATCGGATGGAAGGAAACTGGAGAAAATTCTTATCAAGAAGAGAGGATAAGTGCCCTATTTTGTTCTTATTTCAATTTTCTTGTTGTTTGTTATTTTCTTTACTGCTACTGAGATTGCCTTAATCTCAGCAAGTCCGATTAAGATAAGGCATAGAGCAAAATCAGGAGACAGAAGAGCAAAGCAAGTAATTAGATTTTTCTCACAACCAGAAGATTATATCGCTACGATACTTATTGGAACTAATTTCTTTGAAGTTGCTATTACTGTTATAGCTACAAGGGCTTTTTCATTATACTGGGGTTTTGCAGGTAAGGTTCTAACAACTTTCATTGTCTCTTTTTTAATACTCCTTCTCGGTGAGATAATTCCTAAATCCTTATCAAGGATTCATGCTAATAATGTTGCGGTAATTAACTTTCCTTTACTGAAAGGCTTCCATATTCTTTTTTTCCCTTTTTCCTGGATAGTTAGAACAATTTCACGTCTTATACTGTTCAGAATTGATGGAAATAAAAAACAAATGTTTAAAGAGGATATTAACCGTGAAACCTTAAAATGGGCTTTGAATAGAACTGTGATAGGTGATAAAATCAAGAAGATTGATAAGGAAATTTTCTCAAAGATTTTCCAGTTTAGTGAGAGGCCCGTATCCGATATAATGATCCCTCGGGTTAAAATGAAAATGATAAGGTATCCTTTTAAGGTCAAAGATGTGTTAAGAATGGCAGAAATGACAGGTTTATCACGGTTTCCTGTTTACAAAAAAGACCCTGATATGATAATCGGAATATTAACAGTAAAGGACGTTTTTACAAAAGAGAGTGGAAAGATAAGTAGAATGATCAGACCTGTTAAGTTTGTCCCTCCAAATAAAAGATGTGATATGCTTCTAACTGAATTGAAGGATGAGGTGCCACAGATAGCTGTTGTTGTTAATGAGTATGGCGAAACCGAGGGCCTTGTCACTTTAGAAGATCTTGTTGAGGACCTCTTCGGTGAGATAGTAGACGAGTTTGATTTAAGGGTTAAAGAAGAAATGATAAAGAAACTAAATGACAGGGAATATCTCGTTAGTGGTTTAACCAAGGTTGATGAAATAAATGAAGAATTGCATATTGGCATTCCAATAGGTGACTATGATACAATAAGCGGTTTCATTATGGATCATCTCAAGGAGCTCCCAAATAAGGATACAATGATCGAGGGGGAAAAATTCAGATTAATTGTGAAGGAGATGGACGGACAGAAGATCAAAAAGGTCAGTGTAGAAATTAAAGAAGAAAGGTAGAGTTCATTTGTGGGTGATATAATATTTTGAAAAAAGAGAGGAGGTTTCTCGATTATGAGTTATGGTGGAACATGGTACCTTACTGTAGTTCCAATTCTCAGTGCAGCCATTATGCATGCAGCTAATACTTCCAGGATGAATAAAACCTATGCAGCAATTAAGGGAACAATACGGACAAGAATGGATCTCAACCTCGTTCGGGATGCTATCAATCTCAGTATGAAGCTGGCCGTCATGTACATTGCGCTTTTTGTCATCCTGATTCTTGCGCTTTTTGGTTTCGTTTTCTTACTTAGGATATCGATCTTCACAGGAGCTGCCCACCTTTTCGTTTTTGGAATTGTTACCCTTCCTCTGGGATTATGGAGCAGGATGGCTGAGAGGACAATTAAAACACTTCAGGTGGAATCAGATAATCCTGAAATAGAGAAGAAATACCGTGAATTCCTTGTAAAGTGGGAACAGCCTAGGATAAAGCTGCCAGAGTGAATTATGAAAAATTGTATACACTGTAATTTTGTGGGATTAAGAGTATCTGAAAAGAAAATATTAGCCTTTATGTGTTCACACCAAACAATTTTTTTCACATGTTCTAAAACACTAAACTTTACTCCTTCTTTTGGTTTGGGGAAATATACATCAGTCATTAGAAATCGTCAAGGAAAATCTGTGAGATATTTGAAAACTTCTCAGAGACCACTAATTATTTACCCATCAGATAATTTCTTATCGAACGGAGGAACCATGGAAAATTGATAATTGATATATAAATATTAGTTTATCTGTGCCTTCTCTGGAAACTCTGAGTGCTCTCTGGTTTAGTATAAAATATACCGACAGAAAGTTTTTTTTAATTAGTGAATTTTTTACTTGACAAAAAGTGTATCTTTCTATATAATTATAAATAATTAATGATAGTTATAGATAATTATTAAATAGTATCAATAATTATGGCTATTTCGCTAAAGAGGATAGATCCAAATAAATTTTATACAATAGAAGAGATTTCGAATTTTCTTGACCTTAGTTCCCAAACGATAAGAAAGTTTTTGAGGTGTAGGAGAATAAAAGGGAAAAAGATTGGTAGAAGATGGCACATACTTGGGAAAACTGTAATTGATTTTGTTAAGGAATAGAGGTAATTATGTTTGGAAAAAAGAAATTTGTTGTTGGGCTTGACATTGGTAGTTCACAAATTAAAGTAGTAGAGCTTACGGGTTACCCGAAAGCAACTACAATCTTGACAGTGGGAATTGCCCCACTTTTACCCGATGCTATTGTAGATGGTGAGGTGATGGACAGGGAGGTAGTCATTGATACAATTAAGACTCTGTTTGATAAATACAAAATCCAGGCACGGGATGTTGCAACAGCAATTTCAGGAAGGGGAGTTATTGTTAAGAAGATAAAAATGGACAAGATGAAAAAAGCAGAAGTTTCAGATCAAATTAGATGGGAAGCGGAACAATATGTCCCATTTGATATTGATAATGTATCCCTTGATTTTGAGATTGTTAATCCCGACATAGGCGGAGGTCAAATGGAAGTGCTCCTAGTGGCTGCAAAAAGCGAGGTTGTTAATTCGTATGTTAGTCTTATAAAGGAGATTGGTCTTAACCCTGTTGTGCTTGATATTTCTTCATTCGCAATACAGAATGTTTACGAATTCAACTATCCTCTGTTGCCTGACAAACTGGTGGCACTTATTGCTATAGGAGCAGAGATAACAAATATTAGTTTTATAATTAATCATGTAAATCATTTCACGAGGGATATCTTCTCAGCTACTAACAGTTGTTCTCAAAAAATACAGAGAGAGCTTGGATTGAATAGAGCCCAAGCCGAGCAGCTCATAAAAGGAGAAACAGTTGAAGGAGTGGCACCTGAAGATGTAGATAAATACTTTCAAGCGTTTGCAGAAGAAGTATCAGTAGGTGTCGATAAGGTCATTCCTTTTTTGCCAGGCGAAAAGGAAAAAATTGACAGGATTGTGCTCTGTGGTGGTGGCGCTTTGATCCGTGGGCTTGTTGATTATTTAAAGAATAGATTTGATACAGAGGTTATTATTATCAATTCTTTGAAAAATATAAAATACGAGCCAGCGATTTTTGAAGAGGAGAGAGCAGAGAAAATTTCTCCTGTTATTGCAGAAGCAATTGGACTTGTTTTGAGAGGTTAGATTTAGAAAATATTGTGTAATAAAAGATAGGAGCAAAAATGGTTAGGATAAACCTTCTTCCAAAGGAAGAAAAGGTTAGAGCAAGAGTTGAAATTCCAAGACCTGTGATTAAGATGCCAACAGGGATTGGTAACTATTTAGGAATAGTTCTCATAATATTGATTGTAATTATTTTAAGTGTTATTCATATAAGACAGAAAAGAGCCATTGCTCAGCTGAAAATAAATATTGAAGAGACGAGAAGAGAACTCAGAAAACTTGATGAAGTTGTAAAACTTGTTAAAGAGCTTGATAGAAAACGGAGGGATTTAGATGCAAGAATAGAAATAATAAGAGACCTGAACAGAGGAAGATTTGAGAAAGCTAAATTTCTCTATACGTTAAGTTCTTTACTTCCTGATTATTGCTGGATTCAAAATTTAGATGTGAAAGGAAAGACTGTTTCAATTAAGGGTATTACTTTTTCAAATCAGGTTATTGCTGCTTTCATGAGAAAGCTTCAGGGTGAGAGAATGTTTCAAAATGTAGAACTGAAAAGCATTGTTGGAAAAGAGGTAGAGAAACATAGCGTTATGGAATTTGACCTTTCGACTTCTATTGTATCAGTACCCAGTTCTCACATGGAAAAAACAATGCCAAAAGTAAGGAGTTCAAAATCTAGAAAAGGAATAACAAAATGAAAGCTATAGCAAAATTACTTATATTCCTTGGTTTATCAATCATTCTTGTTGTTTTGTATATTTTTCTCATCCACACAAAATCATCAAAGGAGATAAGTATATTAAGGGATACCTTTACTACAGTTAGTGATTCCTTAAACAAAGCCCAACAGATAGCAAGTCGTTTGCCAGAGACACAAAGAGAATATAATTTTTTAAAGAAACAATGGGAAATTGCGCAGGGTATGCTGCCAACTGCAAAGGAGACTGAGCGTCTGTTGAGTATTATTTCTAGGTCTGCAACTAAGAACCACATAAAAATCCTTTCCTTCAAACCTGGTAAACTTACAACTAGACAAAATTTTCAGGAATATCCCTTGAATATTACAATCTTAGGGGAATATCATAATATCGGGATTTTTTTTAGCGATATCGGAAATCTTAAAAGAATTATAAGGATTGGTGATGTCAGGATGATGGAGAAGAAAGAAGAAGGAATAGAAACAATCTTTACAGCATCAAGTTATGTTTACGCTGGTATTCGCACACAACCTCAGGTTCCGAAAAGGGAAGGTGTTAAAAAATGAAAAAAATAAACACTATTTTGCTTTTTATCCTTCTTTCAATCTTCAGTTTTTTCCATGCTGGATGTAAAGGAGGAAATCCCTTTAATTTCATTATTGGGAAGATGACAAAATCTGTTGAGAAGGAACAACTGACCGTACAAAAGGATGTAAAAGAGAAAGTAGGAATAGTTCCTGGAGATTTACCGGAAAAACCCTCTGAGATTCAGGCTGCAATAAGTGAGGAAGATTCTTTAGCAATTCTTGAAATAGCACTCGGAATCGAACGTTTCCGTTACAGGAGTGGAGGGAGAAGGGATCCTTTTGAAACACTATTCAAGGGAAAAGAGTTAAATGTTGAAAATGTAAAACTTGTAGGTACTATATGGGGGCCAAAAGGAAGATTTGCTCTCCTCAAGGAGCCAGGGGGTTCTGGTTTTGTTGTTGGTATCGGAGATAGAATCGCTGATGGAAGGGTTATTGATATAACAAGTTCCAGTGTAACATTTCAAATAAGTAAATTTGGGGTCACCTCAAAAGTAACCCTAATGTTGGAAGAGAAAATAGGAAAATTAAAGTAGAGAGGTGGTAAAAATGACTGAAAAGAGAGTTTTTTTCTTGAAGATTACACTTCCTTTTCTTCTACTGCTTGTGAGTTTTTGTCCGCTTTATAGTATACAGTTGCTTGATATAACGGTAAAAGGCACAGCAGTGGAAACCGAAATAACAGTTAATTTTGATAGTCCTGTTAATTACACAGAGTTTACAATGGAAAACAAATTGATATTCGATCTTCTAAAAACTGAAAGCGGACTTGAAGGTAATAAATTTGTAGGGATAAATCGTGGTGGAGTTAATTCGATTACTCTCATTCCATTTTACACTGCTAATCTTTTAAGGTTGACAATTGAACTGATAGGAACCGAAACATATACTGCATTCACTGATGGTAATAAATTGTTTATTAGTTTTGCAAACCCTGAAGGGAAACCCTTTGAACCATGGTCTGCCTCTGAGCAAGAGATTACTCCATCAAATCTTGGTTATGAGGAGACATATGAGGTTCCAGGGTTAATTTCTCTAGATCTTGAGAATGCGGATATTCAGACTATACTGAGGGCGATGGCTCATTACGGTGGTAAGAATATTGTTGCAGGTGACGAGGTTAAGGGTACCATAACAATGAAGCTGACCAATATAACGTGGAAGCAGGCATTTGATGTGATTGTAAAGACTTCTGGTTATTCGTACAGAGAGGAAGAAAACATCATTCGTGTAGCACTCGGTATAACTTTTGACAAGGAGAGGGAAAGCAGTGAGTTAGCCCAACCAGTTGTTTACAGAGTATATAAACTTTCATTTGCAGATCCCAGAGAAGTGAAGGTCAACGTGGATAAACTGACTTCTAAAAAGGGTAAAGTTGAGGTCGATGGGAGAACAAACTCTCTTATCGTTACAGATATTGAATCAAGACATCAAGATATAAAAGACTTACTTGATATCCTTGATGCCCCAAATCCACAGGTAGATATAGAGATAAGGGTTGTAGACATAGACTATGATTATGGAAGGGACCTTGGGATAAGTTGGAGCCTCAGCAATCTAAGAAGTAAGAGACATAACGTAACAGCTGCAGGAACCTTGCTTACCCCAGCGCCTAGTTATTTTGATATCACTATTGGAACTGTAAGAAATTTTGCAAAGATTAATGCGTTACTAAATTTCTCTGAGAGGGAAGGTAAAACAAAGACAATTGCAAATCCAAGAATAACTGCCCTGAACAACAGGGAAGCGGAAATTCTTGGAGGGAGGAAATTTCCTGTTAATGTTCTTGACGAGGCAGGAAATCTTGTAACAAGATACTTTGAAGTAGGAACAAAACTCAGGGTTACCCCCCACATAAATTCTAAAGATGAGATTACGATGGATATCCATGCCGAGTTAAGCAGCGTTGATCCTACTACATTAATCATTACCTCCACTGAGGCAAAAACAAGACAGTTGGTAAATGATGGAGAGACCGTTGTTCTCGGTGGATTTATTCGTGAGGAAGAACAGCGATCCGAAGCAGGTATACCCATTTTGAGGAGTATACCTATTCTTGGTTATTTTTTCAAAAGAACAGGAAGATCGACGTCAAAAAGAGAGGTTTTGATTTTCTTAACTCCACATATTATTAAGTACTATTAAATAAAAACGCTCGCAATTGCGAGCGTTTTTTGGTTTAACCAATATTGTGACTGACCTTGATATTTCCAGTTAAAGGAGGGTTGTTTTAATATAGTTTACGGCATTTTCGATGATGGTAGAACCCATCATAGAACTCTTTATCTTGTTTCTTCTCCAGTCAGGGTACTGTGTTTGTAATACTGCACGCTCTGGATGAGGCATCATTCCGAGTACCCTGCCCGTCTCATCACAGATTCCAGCAATATTTCTCACAGAGCCATTCGGATTTGCCGGGTGTCCTGTTATCTTTCCATTCTTATCTACATATTGAAATATAACCTGGTCTTTCTTAAATAGCTTTTTAAGTATTTCTTCATCCTTAGTAATAAATTTTCCTTCAGTATGTGCTACAGGGATAAGGAGAAGACCTTCTAAGTCATTAACAAAGACAGTCTTTGTTGAGCATTTTTTTAAGTATACCCACCTGTCTTCGTATCGTGCTGAATCATTACAAATCAGCGAAACTGATTGGTCAATTTTCCCATTAAGAGCCGGAAGCAGTCCAAGCTTAACGAGCACCTGGAAGCCATTGCAGATACCAAGAATAAGTTTACCTTCTTTTATAAATTGCTTGAGTTTATCTATGAAGAAATGTTTTATTTCCGTTGCCCATACCTTTCCTGCTGCAATGTCATCTCCGTAACTGAACCCTCCGGGGAAAATCAATATATGAAACCTTTCCAACTTTTTCTTATTCGTATAAAGATCTTGTGTGTAGACGATTTCTGCGTTGGCACCTGTAAGTTCAAATGCAATTCTTGTCTCTTCATCACAATTTGTCCCTGCAGATTTTAGGACAAGCACATGTGGTTTTTTTACCATGTAATCCTTTGTTTCCATTTTTTGACGATTGTATCAATATCAAGTTCAACTGCCTTTTTCTTCTTCGTATAAATAGTGAGTTTTTTGGAATACTGCACTTCTCCTATCGGTGCATATGGGATACCTTTAATGCAATTCTCAAAGGCCTTCCTTCTCTTCTCTGGTATTTCCACTATGAACCTCGAATTGGATTCCGAAAAGAGCAGTTCATCATCTCTTAAATTTCCTTCCCGGATAATCTTTTCAAGATACATTACAGCGCCAAGCCTTCCACCAATTATCATCTCTGAAATTGCAACTCCAATCCCACCTTCTGAGCAATCGTGGATTGCGCTAACATAACCTTTTTTTATTGCGCGATGAATCTTTTTAAGAGTTTTATATGATTGTTTGAAATCGAGTTCAGGAACTGCATTGCCTGTTCTATTGAAAAGTTTGAAGTAGTGCGAACCTCCCATTTCTTTTTTTGTCTTTCCAATAATATAGATGAGATTTCTTGCTTGCTTAAAATTACTTGAAGGACTTTTGGTGACATCATCGCAGATGCTAACGCAGGATATTAGGAGTGTTGAGAGTATTGATTTCTTTTTACCTTTGAGCGAAAATACATTATTCAAGCTGTCCTTTCCAGAAATAAAGGGCACCTTCAATGCAACAGCCGTATCATAGCATCCATAAGATGTACGAACGAGTTCACCGAGTATCTTTGGGTTGTTTACATCTCCCCAGGAGAAATTATCAAGTATTGCTGCTTTGTTTGGATTGCCGCCACAAGCAACAGAATTCCTCATTGCTTCTTCTATAGATGATGCTGCCATCCAGTATGGATCAATTTTGCCATAGTATGGATTGATCCCACACGTTATAACAATTCCTCTTTTTGAGTCAGGAAAAGGACGGAGGACTGCACCATCAGAAGGGCCATCGTTTTCCCAACCAACCAGTGGTTTGAGAGCACTCATTCCTTGAACCTCGTGGTCATACTGCCGTATAACAATTTCCTTGCTTGCAATATTGGGATGTGAAAGGAGTTTAAGAAGTATTTCACCGAGACGTAGCTTTTTAGGTAGCACAGGTTCTGCAAAACGTTCTCTCTTCCAGTATGCCTTTTTTCTTGAGAGAGGACATTTATTATGAAGGAAGTCCATATCGAGCTCTCCAACCTTCTCATTTTTATAGAGTAACTTGAGCTTACCTGTATTTTCGAACCTTCCGATTGGCGCAAAATCAACATTATGTTTAGAAAAGACCTGTTTCAACCTGTCCATATCCTTTTGGGGAACAGCAATAAGCATCCGTTCCTGTGATTCCGAAATCCATATCTCGTCATACTTAAGTCCTTTGTATTTCAAAGGAACCTTTTCAAGATGAACTACCGCTCCGAGTTCTTTACCCATCTCTCCTACTGCTGAAGATAAACCGCCACCTCCACAATCAGTAATGGCGTTATAGAGATGTTCATCCCTTGCCTCGATAAGGGCATCAACAAGTTTCTTCTCAGTTATAGGATTTCCAATCTGAACAGCACCAGATGATGTGATCTCGGAAGTTTCATCAAGTTCCTGTGAAGCAAATGTAACTCCGTGAATACCATCCTTCCCAGTTTTTCCTCCACAGACTACAATTACATCACCATCCCGTGGTGCTTTGAAGCAAAGACTTGCAGGAATAATGCCAATATTGCCGCAGTAAACAACTGGATTGTAGAGATATTCTTTATCGAATAAAATAGCTCCATTTACTGTCGGAATCCCCATTCTGTTTCCATAATCCCTCACGCCTGCAATTACTCCTTTGAATATTCTTTTGGGATGTAAAACACCGGAAGGAAGATTTTTAATTGAAATGTTCATTGGACCAAAACAGAAAATATCTGTGCTTGCAATGGGTTTTGCACCAAGACCAGTTCCGAGTGTATCCCTTATGACACCTCCTATTCCAGTTCCTGCACCACCGTAAGGTTCAAGAGCAGATGGATGGTTATGTGTCTCAACCTTAAATGATATGTTGTAATCCCTGTTATATTTAATGATACCAGCATTGTCCTTAAATACTGAAACACAGTAGTCTCTATTTACTTTCTCTGTTGCCTTCATAATTGTTGTTTTGAGAAGGTTTCTAATCCTTTTCCCGTTATAATCTATTATTCCCTTGAATGTTTTATGAATGCAGTGTTCGCTCCAGGTTTGGGCAATTGTTTCAAGTTCAATATCAAAGGGTTCCCTTCCATTGTTAAAGAAGTAATCCTGGATGCTTTTCATTTCAACAAGATCAAGGGAGAGCAGCCCTCTTCTTGAAAGATCAAAGAGTTCTTCATCATTTTTATTTATAATATTGATAGTTCGTTTCTTAAAAGAAAGAATCTTCTTTCTGAAATGAATACTATTTTTGTCTCTTAACCATATCTGAATGAGGTTATTCATAAGGAGTTTTTTTACAATAAATTCAATCTCTTTTTCATTCACTGCACCAGTTATTTCGTATCGGTTTCTGGTCTGAACATCTTCTATCTCTTTTATACCAATTTTTTTCATTAGTTTAAGTGTTGTAAGTGCAACGGGGTCCATTACCCCTGGTAGGTATGCTATCTCTACAAAAGTGATCGTTTTTTCATTACCATGAGTTATGTGATCTGTAAAACTATAGATATCAGAAACCGGATCAGATAATATATCCTTTGCGATCAGATCTAATTTCTCTTTTTTGATCTTTTTTGCTTTAAGAATGAAAATTCTTATAAAGCGGATACTCTTGATACCTCTTGACCCAAGATGTTGAACATCCTTCTTGATTTCTTCACCAATAGGATCTTGGAGTGATGGTTTTGTTGATATCTCAATTCGGTAATACATTTTCAATTTAGACTTTAGATATGAGACATAAGACATAAAACTTTGATAGGAGAGAAATTAGGAAGTGGGTCTGTAGTCTTAAGTCTAAGGTCTTATGTCTGATTTTTTGATATTTACATTCTGAACCCAAGTGCAATACCGTAAAACCCGTATGACTGGGATCTTCCAAATTCGAGGTTAACATCTATGAGTTCTACAGGAACAGTCAATCCAAAGTAAAATTTGTTGATGGTACCTGGTTTAAATGTTATATCTCCTGCAGCATCATTAACTTCATAGTTACCTTTCAGTGTCGTTGATATCCACCCAATGCCAGTATATATTTCGACCAATCTAAGATTCTCGCGTATGTCAAGATGGTAATAGAGGGTCTTAAGGTTGAAGGAACAATATGCTGTCTCCTCTGTTTGTTTGTCAAAAAATTTGAATTGTCCATCAAACAGGTAACTATATTCAAAAGAAAAGGAGATTGCTGGAATAAATCCGTAGTTTTTTAGTAGATTTAATTTGGTTATAAAGGAAAGGCTGTAAGGATATTTCTCCTTGTATTGATTGAGAGTTCCTAAAAGCGGGGATATAGATCCCTTTATGCCTGTTTCGATTCCCATAAATCCTTTCCAGGAAGGAATTGGAGCAAATCCCTTAAAAACTCCCATACTTCCTTTCAGGTGAAACATAGAGATGGAAGTTTTTATAGTTCCTTCTCCCTCGGGATTCTTTATACTTGATTCTAAACTTGATACACCTGTTTCTATATTAAAATGTGGTGTACCTGCAAGATAGAATGATGAATTGAAATTGCCACCATTAATGGTAAGAGCAAAAGGCTTATTTATTTCATCAAGAAAGATTGTCAAATCTTCCTCCGAAGGGATTCCAGCAAAGAGTAGTGTAGGTATGAAAAGAGACATGAAAACTAAAAGAAATAGTCTCATTTATTATCACCCTTCTGCCTGAGTTTTTTAGATCTTAAACCTGCCCAGGTCGAGAAGATAATTATAATGATACCAAAACAGACATTGTGCCATTTAACAGGTTTACCAAACAGAAAACCTGAGTAAGCAATCCATAGACCGACATAGAGAAGAACCCAGTTCTGCCACATAATCCCTCCTTTTTACGTTGTTAAAAATAGAAATTAGAAATTGCGAAATTAAGAAATTGAAATGCTCAAAACACGAAATTTCGAAACTAGGAAATTGGAAATTGTTTCTTGTATCTTTTGTTTTGATTTTCGTAATTTTCATTTTCGTATTTTCGTAACTTAAGTACAGTTGTACATTTTTATAATTTCGGATTTTCTGATTTTCATCTTTTTTTCATCGTCTTGATTCTCTTTTAATCCCGTTTGATTTTCTCCTTGTTATACATTGGTCCGTTCTTAGAACTTAAATTCAATCCACACATCCAGACCTGTTGTGCTTGATTTTGTATCCTGTTTTTTGTCGTTCATTATCGAATAGTTACCTATCAATCCTCCTGTGATATTTTCAGAAAAGTTATAACTAAGGCGTGGGGTAATCATATAGTTGATAATATGGTTTGTTGGTCCAGACTGTCTGGAAGAAATGGAATAACTCTTTGAGTAATTGAAATCAAGCCCAGCATCAAGGTTACTCGAAAACTGTATTCTACGTCCGAGCAATGGGAACTTCAAACCGGTTGGTGCCCTGAAGGAATATGAAATGGAGACATTATACCCTGATGTTTTTGTTGTGGTTTGATAAAATATTGGAGAGTAATTGTTAGATTTGTTTACTGTAAAATTGGCGGAGAGATTTGTCCTCACATCCCTGGTCCAGGTCATCTGAAACGATGGACCCCAGGATACATTATTTGATTCAGATTGAGTGCCTTTCCCAACAGTTTCGTTAGAACCCTTATACTTTCTATAATTAATAGAAGCCGAGGCATTTTTAAGAGCATTATTTTTTGGCAAAAATTTTGTTAGTTGTGGAAATTGCAGATTTATGTCAGGCCAGGTGGTTGACCTTGATATTTGCTGGCTACTCGCTGTGATATTCCTATTCTTGTTTGTAGTATATGAGGTATTAAGAGTAAAGATGCTTGTATTAATACCGCTCGAGATTGTGAGGTTGTCTGTAGTGCTCTTCTGGTTGTTTGGGTTAGATTGAGGATTAGGATGTTTTAGATCTTTAGGAATTCCTTCCCTTAAACCAAATTGGTATTCCCAGCCAGGTCTTTTTGTGAGAAGACCGAATGATGTGTTCCTGTTCCTGCTGAGCGACATGTTTGGCCTTGTTATATAATTTGAGAATTGCTCCAGTTTAATTGCAACCCATTGGGGGCTTCCAGTTATTGCTGTAGTATCCTTAGATTCGTCGCGAATCCGTGCAATCATTTTCAGTAGTTTTGAAATGGCGAAATCAAATGAGAGTGAAAGAATATTGCTATTCCCGACATTTCTCACAGGGAATGAATCTTCCACCATAGTACGATTATTAGGATTTCTATCTTCTGAATAACTTGTGGAAAAGGTGAGTGATGGTCTTGACCACTCCCCGAATGTTGGTGAAAGGGATGATGAAAATGTCTTTTTGAGGTTTATAACCTCGCCAAATCTTTTTTTCAAGGAATCATTTTCATAGTTTATGTCCAGATCCCTTATTTCATCATCGGAATAGTTACCAGTAAAAATAGCTATAGGATTATACTTAATACTTTTTGAAATGGTCAGGTATCGTTTTAGATTGTGTGTGGTCAATTTCCATCCCGTTGCCTGGCTTGTATAACGTCTTGACCAATTTCTCTTGTACCCCGCACTCGTACCAAAAGATCGAGGAAAATAGTAGAAATTAAAAAGATTCAGTAGTTTGAGAGGTTTGATTCCGGGTGAAAAACTGTAACTTCCTGTAATACTTCTATGTTTTATTGAATCCATACTTGTCGGTGTCTGGGAATAACTGCTATTATTAGATGCATTTATCTTTACAGGATCAATTAAAATGTGACTAAGAAGATTGGTGGATTTTGAAACCTTACTGAAACCGATAGCTTCAGTTCGAGAACCACTCATGCTTCTCTCTTTCTTTGCCTGTTCGCTATCGAGTATTACATCTGAGCCGGTTTTGTATTTTGGATAACCAACAGATTTGCTTTTACTGTGGCTCAATGGTATATTAAACCCCCATAGCTTGGGGAAGAGTTTTCCAAGTGCAATGGTTCCTGTGTAATGATAGTCTGTTACGTTCGACTGTGCTACCTTGTTCATATTGAGCTGCTGAAAATCTGCATCGGTTCTTGAAGCAGAGCCACTGAGTGTTAAAAAATCAGCTATTCTTAGTTCCCCTGATATATTCATTTTCATCCCTTTATCCCTTCTTGGTGATGTTAATCTCAACTCATCTATCCAGAATTCGCCACTTACATCACTATTCCCTTCATTAATAAATCCGAGTTCAAGGTATTTAACATTGGTTAGGCTTGGATTGTTCCTGAAAGAATAGTTTCCTTTCTTATAATGCGTCGAATCTTCTGGTGCTTCAAGCTTTAAATCTGTCAACGCCTTAAATGGGATGGTGATCTCTTTCCATGAAGATGAGATAGTTTCCTCAAATTGATAGTATGTTGTTGAATCACCTCCTATTCTGAAATAGAATTTTAGTGGTCCTCCTTCATTGCATTGCACATAAAACTTCATAGTTTTATATGTTGTATAATCGTCTGCTTTACCCATTTGCATAAAGATCGAGCCTTTATGTTGCGGTCTCACATTCTGAAATTGTAACACAAGAGATTGTTCTCTCTTTCTTCTTCCAAGCTGGTCTTTGCCAGGGTCAAAAGGAGGATTATAATCCGGATTCTCTTCTGTGTTTTTCTGTGTTACAAATAGTTTCTCATCTGGCTGGACACTGCTAAGGGTATCCAGGGTAGATATACCCATATTTTCCCATGTGGTACCAGTTATTTCTATAGAGTAAAACTGGAGACTGTCTCTTTGTGAGAATCCATCAATCCATAATCTTACATATTTAACATATTCCCAATCCATCACTCCTATCTTTGTGCCTATTATAGTATCATCAAGTGGAATCCTGAAGAGTCTCCAGCCATTTGCATGTTCTTCGGCAACATATATGGAATCAGGATTTTCGAGAGAGATTGTATATTCTATATATCGAGAATTTGTATTCAATGCCCCGTCCCTATCAAGATCTTCTGTATCAAGACGGGCATTGTTCTCTGTTCCATTGAGTTTACGATAATCGGATTTGGTAATGGCATGCTGCGGATAATCGTCGTTACCATCGTCACCTGGAATATTGTCGCTATCTTTCCCCTGTATACCATCGAGACCTGTATCTTCGTTTTTATCGAGCAGACCATCCTTGTTTTTATCCTCAGAATCAATTGTACCGTTGTAGCCAACAATAGTTCCTTCCTTTGTCCATCTCGGTATATCTTCAGGGATACTTCTACCGATGTCAAAATGGAGTGTTCCGCGTGTTCCCTTTACCCAGAATTCAAGAAACCTCAACTTTGAAAGATCTTCACCAGTCTTTGAAATCAGGTTCAGTAGACTTAACCAGGAGCTCGGGTCGTTATTTTTTGGATAAAAAACAATACGTAAATATGAGGTCAAATCATCCTTCTGGTCTTCGGGTAGATTTGGAAATATATCACCCCTTTTTATCCACTCATCCCTTATGGGTTCGTACCAGTAATACTTTCCAATTGTGCTTGTGTCTTTACCCTGTGGAATGCTTCCATAATGCCATAACCACATTGATGTCCCAATATCGGATGTCTGTTTCACACCCTCCATGTCATCTATATAGACCTCTCCCATCGAATTGGGGTCGGGCATTGAGAGAGCAACAACCCCATTTATTTTTGCTTGAGAGGGCTGTTCAGTTTCTATAAGAGGAAGTTTATCACAGAGTGTTGTTAGAAAATTGGGGTGCGTGGTGAAACTCCCATCAATCTCACCCACTACTACACTTCTTGGTTCCTGTCCCAGTTTTGGTCTTTCATCAAATGTTGATATATTTCTGTAGATCCAGCTTGTTCCTATTTTGTTATTTTGCGAAAGATTATATTCCCCACGGATTCCAATAAGTGATTTTGAAGCAGTCGAGAAGAAAGGTGCATACTGGTAATCAATCGTCAGCTTTGCATTTGGTTGAGCCATAAGTTCTTTTCCTCTTCCTTTAAATTCAACACTTCCCGTATTGTAATCTATCGTGTATTCAATATCTCTCTGGAGTGTGATACCGTTAACACTCACCACTTCAGAACCCTCTATAATATTGAGCTGACCGAGAAATATCATGGTTTGCGCACCTTTATATGTCATTTCTATATAGTACTTGCGAAGGTTTGCATTCGTTGATGTTGTATCGTAAATAACAGTATTGGGATCGTTTAGTATGGTGGAATCTGCAAATGGACGTAAACTTGGGAATCTAATAAGTCCTCTCTCGTTATCAACAAACTGTCTATCAATATATCCATCTTCATTTTCATCTATACCAAGTAAAAAAGAATATTCTATAGTATTCTGTGTTGTTGAATCTTCCCCTTCGCCAGAAGAATATTTTTTTATTATAATACTAATTCGGTCCGGGTTCGGAATTTTTGATGCTCCGAAGGAATAATAATTTCTCAGTTCGTAATTCCAAGTTTCGTAAGAAGGATTGTTATTTTCGGGCTTTAACAATTTTAGCATAAATGTATCACCTGGAGGATACGAACCGATGGTATCTATCTGATTTGTAACTCTGTTCTTTTTTATATACCGTACTGCCAGGACATATTCGTTTACTAATGGTACATTAAGATAGAGTAAATTTCCAAAGAGTTCATAATCCGCTGTCGGTAGCTTTTCATCAAACATCCCCATATAAAATAGGAGTGTATCCAGTGTATCTGCATTGAGATAGACCTTTGCAGGTACAGCCATAGTATCATTAGTATAATTTCTGTCATCAATATAAACATCAAATTCAAGAATAGTATCATTACTAACAAAATTCATATCTAAGTAAAAAAATCTTCTCCTTTCATAATCAATATCATTCCTTACTATGGTATCCTGTCGTGACTGACCAATAAATGTTGTCTGGTCGCTCTCTCCCTGTTCCTTGCTTGCTACTGCTGTAATATCGAGCGGTCCTATCTTCGCAAGAGCTTTTATACCAAATAGACCTTTATAACTTGGTGGGGCACCAATAACCATTGTCCCTGGTAGGCTCATATCTGTATCACCAGCTTCTATCAACTGGATGATTTCGTCCTCCTCACCCTTGTACTGGAGTTTTATCTTATTTTGCAGGTCAGATTCCGCTTCACTGTTGTGGTCTATAAAGACATGTATTTTCTGACCAACCGTTCCCTGGAGATTCACATTTAATATCTGTTTCATCTTTAGTTCGGGAAGAATAGACCTGCTTTCATTTGGACGATGAGTCCTGTCATAAAATGTTGTTTTTTGACCACCGAAATCAATCTTCTCGCTTCCCCGAACAGAAAGCTTACCTCCTTCACCTATAATTCCAGATATGGGTGTTTTTATCCTGGGCAGTTCAAGATCAGGGACAAGCCCCTGAGTGTATGCTGTCCCTTTCGTCTGGACTGCCTTTTGTGTCTCCTCAAACCAAAGCTTTCTCATAGAGAGTTCTGAATAGTGTCTTATGAAATCTTTCATACTCTCTATTTTATAAAAATCAAGGAAGATATTATACTTATAAAGTTCGTATGTTATCATTTGATTTTCAAAATAGGGATGAAAAACCTTTTTTACTGGTGATAGTTTTGAAAAATATGAATCTGCAAAATCTTCCCATGATAAATAAACAGTCGTTGAATCTATTTTAAGAGTGTCGATATTACTCTCCTGTGTAAAAGATAGGACTGAAAGAGATATAAGTATAGTTGCAGATATTAATATTATTCTTGTCATAAATTATCATTCCTTAATTTCATATGCAAATATAACACAAAATCCTACAAAATCAAGAAAAAAATCAGCCTTAGAAATATCAGAGTTTTCAAAGATTCCCCATAGAAAAAAATCTGATTATCAACATGACTATAAGAGATTTAAAGAAATTGTTATTTTTTGTTTCTTTCTCAATAGTATCCACGGTTTCTTGGAAAAATTTTGTTGACAAAAAAGAGTATGCTTGTTATAGTTTATGTATGTCAATACTATATAGATATTATGTAAAGGAGCATATAACACCATTTTTTCTTGCACTCATCGTTCTCACCTTTATATTAATAATGAATAGAGTTTTCGAACTTGTTTATAACATAGTAGGAAAGGGATTGAGTCCTTACATTGTGCTTAAGGTATTTATCCTGAGCCTTCCTTTTATTATCGCCCTTACCGTTCCTATGGCAGTTTTGGTTGCTGTAATTACTGTTTTTGGCAGATCGAGTCAGGATTTCGAAATTATAGCACTCAAAACAGGTGGCATAAACCTCTACAAACTTATAATACCTGTTCTTATCACAGTAACTCTTCTTAGTATGGGAATGGTCTATTTTAACAATCATATACTCCCTGAATCAAATCATACAGTAAAGAATCTACTTATAGATATAAGTGAAAAGAAACCGACATTAAGACTGAAGGAGGGTATTTTCACAAGTCCATTCAAGGGATATGACATATACATAAGGAAGATAAACCCGCGAACATCCCTCTTATACGATATGCTGATTTATGAAAGTAAAAAGGGGAAGATTACTAAAGTAGTTATTGCAGATAGTGGAAGGATGGGGACAAGTCAAGATATGATTGTGTTGACCCTTTTAGATGGAGAAATACATGAAATCGACCCGAAGGATCCTCTTCATTACAGAAAGCTTTCATTTAAGAAGCAAATAATCACATTTCCTATAAATGATGAGTTTATTGAAAAGGAACGTTCTTACAGAAGCGATAGGGAATTGAGTGCAAAAGCAATGCGGCAAAGGATAGCAACCGTTAAAGATGAAATAGAGAAACTTGAAAAAGAGCATGGTGTAGCAAGTAAAGATATAGAGAGAAGGATTAAAATAAAGCGAAAAGAGATCAGTAGATACGCTGTAGAAATCCATAAGAAGTATTCTATTCCCTTTGCCAGTGTCGTCTTCCTTTTTCTTGGTGTTCCGCTTGGCATAAAGACGAGGAAGGGCGGAGTTGCAGTTGCAACAGCAGTAAGTATTTTCTTCTTTGTCATTTACTATATTTTTCTTGTAGGTGGAGAAGAGCTCGCAGATAGAGGGTATATATCGCCATTCATGGGAATGTGGCTACCAAATATTGTTTTTTTCATTATTGGAATTCTTCTTACACATAAGAGTGTTTATGAAAATAGTTTCCACAGGATTACAAAGATTTTTAAAAAAAGTAGACATGATTAATGGGAAAATATTATGAAAATACTCGATAAGTATCTCTTAGTTGAATTCTTAAAAGCACTTTTTTTTATCCTCATCGCTTTTATATTTATTTTTGTTATTGTTGACCTCTTTGATGACCTTTCTAAGTTTATTGAAAAGAAGGTAGCAATATTTGACATTTTTCTTTTCTATCTTTATCAAGTTCCTTCAATTGCTATTTTGGTCTTTCCTGTTGCTGTTCTTCTTTCGCTTTTTTTCTCACTTGGGATGATGGCAAAACATTTTGAGATACTGGCATTGAAAGCAAATGGGATAAGCCTTTATAGAATTTTTCTAACATATTTATTAGCCGGATTTGCAATGAGTTTTATCGTAATTCTTGTAAACGAAATTGGAGTTCCTTATGCAAATGAGAAGGTGAGGGATCATAAAAGGACAAAAATAAATAAACTCCCTCCTATTGATTACCGATTACAGAATAATCTTAAATATCTCGGCGAAAATGGTTACATATATTCAATAAAAACTTACGATGGAAGGAAAAAAGAGATAAGGAGAGTGAGTGTCTTAAAGTTTAGTGAGGGCAATAGGCTTGTAAGAAGGATTGATGCAAAAATTGGGATATGGAAAGACGATGTCTGGGAATTTCAGGACGGTTACGTAAGGGTATTTACGGATACACTCAATCAAAGAGTGATAAGATTTAAGAATAGGGAATTTCCAGAATTGAAGGAGAAACCAGCGGATTTCTCAAGAAGGGTTAAATCTCTCGATGAGATGAAATATTCTGAAGTGAAAGGCTATGTGAAAAAATTAAGGAAGACTGGCAAGGATCCTTCAAAAGCCCTTGTTGAACTCTATACAAAGATATCATTTCCATTTGTCACCTTTATAATTATCATTCTTGGTGCACCACTATCAGCAGATACGAGAAGAAGTGGACTTGCCTTTGGTTTTGCTCTCTCACTACTGATAAGTTTTATCTATTGGGGAGGATTACAGGTTTCTAAAGCATATGGGATAAAGGGGAATGTGCCCCCGGCGCTTGCCGCGTGGGTACCTAATATTATTTTTTTGGTGATTGGATTATTCTTGATTATCAGGATAAAGAAATAATCAGAATGAACGAGTTTATCTTTCGTTTAGGAGTTAATACCGTTTGATTGTTTAACATTATTCCTCAATAAATATTAAAGATGCTGAGAATTGGAGATATAAAACTTCATAATGGATTAATATTAGCACCTCTTGCCGGTATTACAGATTCAAGTTTTAGAAAAATCTGTAAGTCCTTTGGTGTTGAATTAGTCTTTACAGAGATGGTTTCATCAGAAGGAATAAAGAGAAAAACGGGAAGAACTATTAAATATCTTTATTTTAATGAGGTGGAAAGGCCTATTGGTATTCAAATTTTCGGCTCAAATGCTGAAAGTATGAAAGAGGCTGCGAGAATCATAGAGACAGATTTCCATCCTGATGTAATAGATATAAATCTTGGTTGCCCGGTGAAGAAGGTTACAAAAACAGGTGCTGGAGCAGCACTTCTTAAAGATTTGAGAAAGTTGGAAGGAATAGTCAAAGGAGTTGTCTCGTCTGTAAATATTCCTGTTTCGGCAAAAATAAGACTTGGCTGGGATAAAAATAATTCAATTAAAGTATCTAAATTACTTGAAGATTGTGGAATCAGTTTTCTTATCGTCCATGCAAGGAGAGCAAAGGATGGCTATAATATAAAAGCAGACTGGTCTGTTTTTGAGAGAATTAAGAGGAATATTACGATACCCCTTGTTGCCAATGGAGACATTGAGAAACCAGATGATGCGACGTATCTACTTAATGAAATAGGTGTTGATGCAATAATGATTGGAAGGGGTGCAATTGGAAGGCCATGGGTCTTCGGGAAAATGAAGGATTTTATTAAGCATGGGAGATGTAGCGCAGAGCCAACATTACATGAAAGAATAAAGGTGTTTCTGAGACAGATTGAATTGATGGAAGAAAGCATAGATGAGGAGAGGACAGTCAGACGAATAAAGAAACAGATAAGCTATTATCTTAAAGGTATACCTGAAACGAAGAATAAAACACATGAAATTCTCACAACAAAAAGACTCGATAAGATGGTATCCCTTATCTCTGGTTTGATATCCAATACCTATATAGCAGGTAGCCGCAGGCTTTACCCCGTGTAATACAAAACTTTTGAGGTAATATGTTATTACATTGGTATTTTGGACTACATCATTTTAATTATTATTATTTCGGACTTTGTGATTCTCCACCTTTATTTTTTGTTTTATATGAAGAATATTTTGCTTGTATAATTATAAAAAGTATGTTAAAACACGATGTATGAATAGCTTTAATGAATATTTATTTAAAATAACACTGTTATTCCTTATAGTTCTTTTTCCCTGTTGTTATTCTACATCAGATTCAAATCTTTCTGATATTGAAACAGAAGAAATAGAGCTTAAATGTGGTACCATTGTTAAAAGTGGTGAGAATATTGATTTCATTCTTCAAGAAATGGATGTTGAAAGCAATGAGAGATATAAAATCACTCTGTGTCTTAAAGAATATCTTGATATGAAGACCTGTATGCTAGGTGATTCAATAATAATTTTTAAAGACATCTCCGGTAACTTTAAAAGATTCGAGTATGTAAAGAATCCTTTTCTGAGGTTTGAAGTTTCAAAGATAGACACCTGTTATAAGGCGGAAAAGATAGAAATACCTCCATCCATTGCAATTTCTTATGTTAAAGGAACTATATCAAGCAGTCTATATGAGTCCATTCTAAAGATTGGTGAATCACATAAACTTGTTCTTGATTTTGCTGATATCTTTGCCTGGGTTATTGATTTTTTGACAGAGGTGCAGAATGGTGATACATTTGAAATTATTGTTGAGAGGGAATTCTATAAAAATCGATACATAGGGAATAAGAAAATTATTGCAGCGTCCTATAAAGGAGAAATAGGAGAATATTATGCTTTCTATTTCAAAGACTCTGAGGAAAAAGAGGACTACTATGATGAGGAGGGTAATTCTTTAAGAAAACAGCTTCTTAAAACCCCCCTGCAGTATAGAAGGATAAGTTCTTATTTCTCGTTGAGACGATTTCACCCAATACTGAGGGTTGTAAGACCACACTATGGTGTTGATTTTGCAACTCCATACGGCACACCTGTCTCTTGTGTGGGTGATGGTCATATTGTTTTTGCTGGATGGAAGGGGGGATATGGCAAACTTGTCGTAGTCAATCATCCAAACAGTTTCAGGACATACTATGGACATTTCTCACGGATAAAGAAGGGGATTATTAGAGGTGCGAAAGTCAAACAGGGTGAAGTAATTGGTTATGTTGGTTCAACAGGTCTTTCAACTGGACCGCATCTGCATTTCGGTATAAAGAAACAAGGAAGGTGGATAAATCCATTAAAGGTAGATCTCCCACCAGCAGAGCCGATCAATGAAAAATACAGAGAGATTTATATGTCAGAGATGAAAAAGATGAAAAATGCAATGTTGTCATGTAGCCGCACCTTTTAACCCCGTAAAATGGCATTTACGGGGTTAAGGTGCGAAATGTGAAAAAAATTCTTCTCATCAATCCATGGATTTATGATTTTTCTGCCTTTGACCTCTGGCTGAAACCCATTGGTTTACTCTACATTTCGTCTTTTCTCGAAAAACGAGGTTTCAGGATATCATACCTCGATTGTCTTGACCGTTACCATAATGCTCTAAACGAAGAAAGG
Source organism: Candidatus Cloacimonadota bacterium (assembly GCA_004375965.1). GTDB lineage: Bacteria > Hydrothermota > E44-bin80 > E44-bin80 > E44-bin80 > SOIS01. Next base: position 24,280 of record SOIS01000018.1, read on the forward strand.
AGTAAATCTGTTAATAGAAAATATGGAACAGGTAGGTTCCATGCAGAGGTCGTTGAAAAGCCCGATACAATAAAATCTATTCCCCGACGATTTAAGAGGTTTGGTATTCCATACTCTATTGTTAGGAAAGAATTAAGAAAAGAGAAGGATGCAGATGTAATCCTTATTACTTCAGTTATGACATACTGGTATCAAGGCGTATTTGAGATGATAAAACTTTTGAGGAAGGAAATCCCCGATGCAAAGATTATACTTGGGGGTATCTATCCAACTCTTCTGACTGAGCATGCTCTAAAAGAGAGTGGGGCAGATGTAGTTATCCCTGGTTTGGATTTTTATCCTTTGCTTCGTGAACTGGGAGATAATGAAGAAAAGGGGTTTATGCCTGAAGAGTTTTTTAATACATTTTCACCTGCCTATCACCTCTATGAAAGACTTCCTTACGTATCTATGCTTACCTCTCTCGGTTGTCCTTTTCATTGCACATACTGTGTTTCAAACCTTCTTGTAAAGAGGTTTTTTACACTTTCGCACGAGAAAATCTTAGATGAGTTTGATGTATATGTCAAAAAACTGAAGGTGAAAGATATTGCTTTTTGTGATGATGCACTCCTTTATAATAGTGAGAAACATTTTCTGCCGCTCTTTGAGGAGGTCATAAAAAGAAAATACAGTGTTAGATTCCATACTCCAAATGGTATCAATGCGAGATTTATAACAAAGGATGTGGCAGAAATCCTTTACAAGTGTAATTTTAAAACAATACGTATTGGACTTGAGAGTTGCCAGGGAGATTTTCAGAAAGTGACGGGGGGAAAGGTTACAAACGAGGAGATTTCAATAGCAGTATCAAACTTGGCAGCGGCAGGTATTCCGAAGGAAAATATTGGTATTTACATAATGGCTGGAAGAGAGGATGAGAAAATAGATGATGTTATAAAAACATTAAGATTTGTTATGCACCTTGGAACTAAGGTTTTTGTGAGTGAGTATTCACCGGTTCCGGGATCAATTGATTGGAAAAGAGTTGAAAATTTTAAGAGACTCGACCCTATCTGGCAGAATAACTCGATTGCATTCTTAAAAAATGGATGGACGTTTGAAGAGATGCAAAAGGTTAAAGATATAAAGAATCAAATAAATCGTACTGATTAAGATTACAGAAAATTCTCTACTTCTCAAGATATGTGATTTTGTAGCTTTATACTTTACCGGGGTTTACCCTGCAAATGTATTGTAGGGGCGTTCAATTGAACGCCCCTACTTTCTCGCAATATTAGAGTGGGGTTATTTATTAACAATATTCTTTGGAATTTTGCCTTCCAGAACATCGATGATACTCTGTGCTGCCATCACCGCCATCTTCGCTCTTGTCTCATAGGATGCACTGCCGATATGTGGTGTCAGGACAACATTGCCAAGGTTCAAAAGTTTTCTTGTAATGGAGGGTTCCCTTTCATAGACATCAAGTCCTGCACCTGCTATAACGTTTTTTCTTAAGGCATCTGCAAGTGCCATCTCATCTATTATAGCCCCCCTTGATGTATTGATAAGGATCACTGTTTTTTTCATACATTCTATTTCTTTATCACCGATGAGATGATAGGTCTCTTTATTAAGAGGGATATGTACTGAAATATAATCCGATTCCTTGAGGAGTCTATTCATGGTTACCTGTTTTCCTTTGCACTCTTTCTCAACGATGGGATTTCTTTTCTTATCGTAGTATAAAACCTTCATATTAAACCCTTTTGACCTCATAGCAAAAGCAGTTCCTATACGTCCTGTTCCAATTACACCAAGCACCTTTCCATAAATATCGTAGCCAAGCAAAAGCGTTGGTTCCCATCCATCAAACCTGCTTTCTCTTATAAATTTATCACCTTCAACTATCCTTCTTGCAGTTGCAAAGAGCAATGCCCAGGCAAGGTCTGCAGTCGTTTCAGTGAGGACACCCGGGGTGTTGGTTACTATTATACCCCTTTTTTTTGCTTCGTTTATATCGATATTATCATAACCCACAGCATAGTTTGCTATTACCTTTAATCCTTTTGCAGCAGCCATTACTTCTTTATCTATCCTGTCTGAAAGTAGAGAAAGAATTGCATCTATATTCTTTGCTCTCTTAATAATTTGTTTTTTTGTTAACTGCCTGTCTTCTTTGTTAATGCGAACAGAGTATTTGCTCTTTAGCATCTTTATCGCTATATCAGGAATTTTCCTTGTAATAAAAACCTTGTGCATAACTGGATTGAGTTCTATGTAATTTTTTTAAACTATAAGTAAAGACTGTCATTGCGACTCATGAACCGTAAGGTTCAGGACGTGGCAATCTCATAGTGCGAAAAACCAACCTGCCTGTGCCGATGCTACGGCAAACAGGGATTGCTTCGGGAGCAAATAGGAAAAAATACTCGCAATGACATATTCATTTAGAAGTTTCATTATTATTTCTTAAGTTTAATAAATAAAAAATATCCAGCAGCTATACCAGCTGCATCCGCAGCTATATCCTTCCAACTCCATCCCGTTTTCCTGTATTTAGCATCGATGATTTCTTTTCCAATTCCTGATATCCCTGCAACGGAAAGAGAAAAATATATGCTGTTTCTTTCAGGGTTGTTGAATTGGCAGTGATAAGAATGATATAATAATCCTGTAATCCCAGCACTTGCAGTGAAATGGAGGAGTTTATCCATTGCTATCCATTTGTCATCCTTCTCTACTTTTTTTTCTGTTTTTACATTCTCGTTCTCAATCTTTTTTTGCTGTTGAGCGATAGTGGTTGAAATAGAGAAAAGCAGTAAAAAAGCGATTGAAAAAAATAGGCAAATTACATTCCTCATCTATCTCTTTTTCTCCTTTATCATTTTTTCATCCCTTATCTTCACTTTTTTTTCTCTCTTTTGACTTTTTAATAAGTCTTCTCCATTTTTCAAGCCTTTCTTTTATTTTGCTTTCTCTTCCTCTTTCAAGAGGCTCATAATAGATTCTTCCTTTCAACACATCAGGAAGATATTCCTCTGGAACAAAAGCTTCGGGATAATTATGTGCATATTTGTAATTCTTGCCATAACCAATTTTCTTCATAAAATAGGTAGGGGCATTTCTTATACGGAAAGGAACTTCTGCCCCCGGGGTATTATAAACATCCTCCATTGCCTTTGTGTATGCCTTATAGATAGAATTGCTCTTTGGTGATGTAGCAAGATATACCACTGCCTCTGCAAGAGCAAGGTTGCATTCGGGCATTCCAACAAAATGGACAGCTTCCTTTGCAGAGACTGCAAGTGTTAATGCAAAGGGGTCAGCTAAGCCAATATCCTCAACAGCCATCCTCACAATCCTTCGTGCAATATAGAGTGGATCTTCACCCGATTCAAGCATCCTTGCGAGGTAGTAAAGTGCGGCATCCGGGTCGCTTCCCCTTATACTCTTATGCAAGGCAGAAATCAGGTTATAATGTTCCTCTTGTTTTTTATCATAGAGAAGTGTCTTCTTTTGTGCTACATCCTCTAGTACCTTTATCGTTATCTTTTTCTTTTTATTTCTTACTGGAACTACATTGTAAGCAATCTCGAGAATGTTAAGGGCAACTCGTGCATCTCCGTCTGAAATATTCGAAATAAAATCAAAACCATCGTCTGTTAGCTCAGCCATTCCTTTGAGTCCTTTTTCAGATTTTATTGCATTCTCAAGGATCTTTCGCGTTTCCTCATTGTTTAGTTTCTTTAATATGTAAATCTTCACCCTTGAGAGAAGAGGGGAATTTATTTCAAAGGACGGATTCTCTGTGGTTGCTCCAATAAGGATAAGCGTTCCATCTTCTACATAAGGAAGAAATGCATCCTGCTGAATTCTGTTGAACCTGTGAAACTCATCAACGAAAAGGATAACCTGTTTTCCTTTAAACTCTCGTTTCATTCTTGCCTCTTCTATTACTCCTCTAATCTCCTTTATACCAGAAAGCACAGCACTGAAATTTATATAATGAGCGTTGGTATATTTCGCTATAAGAAATGCAAGTGTTGTTTTGCCGCTCCCTGGCGGTCCCCATAGTATCATTGATGGAATTTTCCCTTTCTCTATTGCTTTTCTCAATGCCCTGCCTTTTCCAATAAGATGTTCCTGTCCTATGAATTCACTAAGATTCGTTGGTCTTACCCTATCTGCAAGTGGATTTTTTTCTGTCGTTCCATTCCTGGTGAAGAGTTCATTCATCCTGCTCTGGCCCCCCTGTTAACTCTTCAATACCGTCTTCTTTAATAAGGATTGTTTCTTTTATTTTGACACTTCCCCAATCTGGAAGGTAGAGGGCTGGTTCTACAACAAAAACCATTCCAGACTTCAATACCTCCTGGTTATTTGGTGAAAGTGAGATACCGCCTTTAACGAGCCCTGTTGATTCTCCGAGTGGGTGGAAAAAATATTGTGCATGTCCCATCTCCTCGAAGTAGTTTCTGACAACCGCATCAGCTGCTGATGCGATAATACCAGGCTTGATAAATTCCTTCATTTTTTTATACGCAGAAAGAACAATATTATAAATTTCTTCCTGTTTTGCATCTGTTTCACCATAAAAAAAGGTTTTCGCCATCTCGGCAATATAACCTTTATATACAGCTCCCATATCTATCAAAACTATGTCATTATCTCTCAACCCCTCCATTGTAGATACTGGAAAGATATTTGCAGTCTTCTTTCCAAAAGCAACCCTTGTGGGAAAAGCCCGCCTCTCACTCCCCTCTTGATGAAGTTCAACATCAATGATATTTCTCAGTTCTATCTCACCGCACCCATTTACAATTTTGTCCTTTACTCTCTTATAGACATTTCTCAAAATTGAAGCGGACTTTCTAATGAATTCAATCTCTTCATCCGTTTTAACTGCTGCAAAATAAGGAATTGGATTTTCTACCCGCACACATCTATCTGAAACATCAATGTATTTTACACTTGCAAGTCCCATTCGTTCAACCTTTTCTTTCTCTATGACGTCTCTGACTTCTTTTATGTATCTAAAATGGTTTTCTATGAATGGTGTTGTTTCTGCCTCAATAACTTCAACAATTTCAGGAAGATATTCCTTTATGAGTGATAGAGTCAGTTGGTTTGATATGAGAATTACCTTATCTGGGGTGAGGAGAAGTATGAAATTTAACTCGATATAATTGAATGATTGGTTTATATGAAGTAGGTATAGTATATCAAATGGTGAATCAATAAGAAGACATCCTATTTTTTCTTCATTTATGTACTCCCTGATTTTTTCAATTTGTTCATTCATTTTGAACCTCTTCCTTTAAATATTAGCACACAGATATTCGCAGATAAAACAGATTTCCACTGATAAATTCATCTAAAGTTCAGACCTAAGACATGAGACCAAAGACATAAGGCTTTTTCCTCCCATTATCCTAATTTTTATCTTTAAGGTTTTCGAACTCTGACAAGCGTAGTATAACTCTTTCCAAAACAGAGAAAAAGTCGTTGGGAAGAGCGGATATGGTACTGTGAGACTTACTTCTTAAGTCGGTTGTTTGAATCCTACTATACATATACATAAGTCTGTGACTATCTTTTTAATCAGTGGTAATCTGTGTGCTGGTTTCGGTGTTGTTTTGGGGCTTCAGATTCCATAAAAGCATATATATCTCTTTTTTTGCAAGCACTCTCTTCACATAACTCCTTGTCTCGCTATATGTAATCATATCAAAATATGTTGGGAAATCTTCCCCCCATCTTCTTTTCCACTCTTTGGCTTTTCGCTCACCTGCATTATATGCTGCAAGGCTGAACTCATAACTTTTAAGTTTTCTTTGAAGTTCTGAAAAATGGGCAGCACCGAGGTCAATACTTAGTTCAGGTTTTTTACTTAACTCTTTTGATCCATCATATTCTATCACGTTGTTTTTTGCAACCACTTCAGCAACTGAGGGTAAAAGTTGCGTAAGTCCTACTGCGTTAGCAATGGATACTGCATTTCTTTGAAAAGCACTCTCCTGATGAATAAGAGCAACCATAATCTCTGCTTTAACTCCATACATCTTTGATTTTTCAATAATTGTTGGGAGGTAGAGGAGTGGGTATTCTATTTTCAAGAGTTCTTCCGGTGCCTTTGAAAAATAACTTCCTGGTGATTTCGCTTTTACTTTAAGAGAGTAGATTATTGATTCATAATCAAAACCTTTTTCACTGAAAAGTTTGGCAAGGGAATAAGAAACATAAGGGGTTTGTTTGATATGAGAAAATGAACTTTTGGCTTTGGAAACAAGACCTATATCAAGAAAAACTTCTCCTCTATGCCAGTATATCTTTTCATCCTCTGTTAAGGTTAGAAAAGTATCAGTCCAGGTGGAAAGCCACTTTTTTGTGTCAACTTCAGCGGTAGTAATGTTATTACCACCGAGATAGAATGAATAAAAACCGAGAGGGGTTTCCGTTTTAATCATTCCCCATAGAGAATCCCTCCTAACTATGTTATTCCTTTTGTCTTCCAACCTGCCGAGCCAGTAGAGTGCGGAAACATAGTCACTTCTGCCCTTTCTTGACATATAAAGTGCTTTGTTAAAAAATTCTTCTGCAAGTGATAGCTTGTTCTTTCTGTAACTTAGAATCCCTCCCCTTAACATCGCCTTGAATATGTAATCACCTTTTACAAATTCTTCTTTCATCTTTTTGTAAATTTTAAGAGCTGAATCAAAATTGCCCTTATTCTCTTTTAAGAGTGCGGATAAGTAGAGTGCATTATCTGCGAATCTATTCTTTTTATCCCTTCCTACATCGCTATAATCCTTTATTGCACTTTCATAATCACCAATCTTTTCCTCTGCCATTCCAAGATAGTATATAATAGTTTGTCTCTTTTCAGGATACCTGTCCTTTAATTTTCTGAATATCGATACTGCGTTTTTATTCTGTCTCAGTTTGTAGTATGACATGCCAAGAAGGTAAAGAGTATAATTGTTATCGGGTTCCTTAATACATAGCTCAAGAAGATTTCGTGCATTTAAATAATCCTTCCTGGAGTAACAGAGTTTTGCAAGTTTCATATATTCTTTTTTCTGCAATTTTGATGCTTTCAGGAGTTTGATACCTGCACTGTATGCTCCTCCCCCTCCACCATCAAGGATTCTGTGATACAACTGGAAAGCCTTCTCTTCATACTCCATCGCTAAGAATATGTTCGCCTTTTCCAGTTCAAGTATGCTTTTTTTCTCGGGAGAGTCTTTTTCCATCAAAGAAACAAGTCTGAGTGCTTCATTATATTTTTCATTTTTATAAAAATAGTCTAACAACTCTTTGCCAACTATGTACTTTTCATTTTTATTCTTGATTACCTTTCCAAGTTTACTGAAGAGGTCAATTATACTTCCAGGAACATCTTTTGCTAACTGACAGTATGCAATCCTTTTACTTAAAAAACCAGAAATTACATTAAAAGAAGGTGCGAGAACAATATAGAGAGATTCCGCTTTTATCAAATTTCCTGTTTTCTCAAAACAGAGAGCCTTTTTCAGAGCAGAAATCTTTCCATCACCAAGACAATGTAATGCATTTTCGTAATCTTCTATTCTGTAATAGATTTCACCGAGTATAGAGTCAAAATCCGTATTATTTGGAACTATATTTTTATAATGTTTGATAAGCTCAATGGCTTTATTGTATTCCCTGAATCTCTCATAAAGTTTTATAAGGTCAAAGATCCCCTCTCTTGAGGTTTTATCAAAGAAAAGTAATAGGTTATAGAGGTCAAATGCTTCGATAAAGTTTTCATTGTCAACCGCTTTCCGTGCCTCATTCAGAATATTATGTGTAATGTCATTTCCCTTTTTTGTGTCATAAAAAAAACAACTGAGGATTAATAATGAAAAAATAACAAAGAAGGAATTTATAATAAATTTTTTGATAAACATTATGTTTTGAATGGTTTCTTTCCATTTATGAACTAACAAAACATGCAGTAACTATTTCATAATAAGCCAGTTATATAATACTTCATTGATAGGAGAAAGTCAAGGAAAAATTAGGTGTCTCTGAAAAACTTCTCAGAGACACCTGATTACACAGATACAGAAATCGATTACACAGATTTAATACTAAATATCGGTTTTTTTGAATGTAGCCACAGACTGAAACCCGCGCAGCGTTGTCATTGCGAGTATTATTTCATAATTTCTACCGAAGCAATCCCACCCTTTCTTTCCAATGTTTTATGTCAGCGAAGCGTTAATTTACAGCGAATGCGTTTATTTAACAGGCGGAGCCGTTTGTTACACAGCACGAATGTGCATTTGTTTTACAGCGATAGCGTTTATTTTACTTCGGGAGGATTATATGGGGATACCTTTTGTCCCTCTTTTCTTCTTTCTCCTTCATTTCCGGTTGTTTAATTCCAGGTACTAAAAGTGTCTGTTTTTCTTCAGGAGTGATTACCTTTTTTGGTAGAAAATCCATTATATATTTCCATATCTTCGGGTCATCTGAAAGCGGGTGATTTTTTACTTGTTTTGCAAAGAGGATAAGAAACAATGGTATATATTCGGGTAACATTCCCAATGCAAGAAGTCTGAAATAGGCATCTAAACTCAGTAATAGTTGCTCAGGTGCTTCTCTATTTTCAACTATAGAAACAAAACATTCTTTTATCTTATTGAGAACATCAGGAGTTATAGTATTTCTTATTCCTTTTCTTATAAAATCAACAGGTTTCTGCTCTGGCTCTTCCTTTACGGATTTTAGATATTCGTCGAGTTTTGCATTGTCAAACTCAATATCTCTTATTTCTTCTAAATCGGAGAGAGATAGGGTTGCCAGCATCATGTTATTGAGTACTTCAGGCTCAATCCTCTTTTTTGAAGTTGGTGGGGGGATTTTCTTTTTTTGCTTTTTTTTACCCCTTTTCTTTGCAAGCCGATCCTTAACTCTTTTTTTCTTTGTTTTTTTGCTCATCCTTTTTCACCTCTACAAGGGAGGTAAGGTTTTTCTGCAGCCTCTCAATCTTTGAGAGGAAATCCGTCCGTTTTTTCTCTGTCTTTTCTACAACCTCTTTCGGGGCTTTCTTGAGAAATTTTGAATTTGCCAGTTTCTTATCAAGCAGGACTGATTCTTTTTCCAGTTTCTTTATCTCTTTTGTTAATCGCTCCTTTTCAATTTCAATGTCAATAAGACCTTTTAGAGGAACATAAATCTCCATATCTCCCACCACCCAGGATGCGGAAAAGGGAGGTTTTTTAATAGTGGATTCAATCGTTAAGGAATCTACCTTTGCTAGTTCTTTAATGTATATTTCATAAGGAGATAACCAGTCAAGTGAAGATGATTTTGATGAAGTAATTATGCAAGGTGATGGGCGCTTTGGAGGTATACTCATTTCTCCTCTGATGTTTCTCAAAGCCATAATAATCTCTTTTAAGAGCTCAAACTCCTTTTCAATATCCCTTTTAATAAATCCCTTCTCGGAAGTTGGCCATGTGCTTACCATTATGCTTTTTTCGCTATGCGGAAGTCTCTGGTAAATTTCCTCTGTAATAAAAGGCATAAATGGATGAAGGAGTTTTAATAGCGTCTTCATTGCTTGTGTCATAACAGAGCAAATGTTCTGGTTTATCTTCTTGTCACCTTGTTTTATGATGGGTTTTATCATCTCGAGGTACCAGTCACAGAATTCGTGCCAGAAAAACTCATAAAGTGTTTTTGCAACGTCGTTAAACCTGTAATGTCTTAACAAAGAAGTGATTTCGTTGTTAAGCTTCTGGAGTTTTGAAAGAATCCATTCACCCTCTTTTGTCTCTGGTTCAACAACCTGGTCTTTAATTTCTATTCCTTCCTTTTCTATAGTTGTTAAAATAAATCTTGCTGCATTCCATATTTTGTTTGCGAAATTTCTGCCCACTTCAATTCTTTCTTTGCTGAAGAGAACATCCTGCCCCTCTGGGGTTATAAAAAGAAGTCCAATCCTCAAAGCATCTGCCCCAAACTCTTTAATGAGATCAAGTGGGTCAGGAGAATTACCAAGTGATTTGGATAGTTTTACCCTCTTTTCATCCCTGACCATTCCGTTGAAATATACATCCTTGAATGGAATCTTACCGGTAAATTCCAGAGATGCCATAATCATTCTTGCAACCCAGAGAAAGATTATGTCCCATCCTGTTATAAGAGTATCAGTTGGGTAGAAATAATTGAGTTCTTCTGTTTCATCAGGCCAACCAAATGTGGAAAAAGGCCAGAGCCAGGATGAAAACCAGGTGTCGAGAACATTCTCGTCCTGTTTAAATTCACAAGACCCGCATTTACCACACTTTTCTGGTTTTTCAACGCTTACAAAAAATTCATTGCATTTTTCGCAGTACCATACAGGAATTCTGTGTCCCCACCACAGTTGCCTCGAGATACACCAATCCCTAACATTTTCCAGCCAGTGGAAATAAACCTTTTTCCATCTGGGCAAGTGAAAGGCAATATCACCTCTCTTTACAACCTCAATTGCCTTTTCTGCAAGCGGTTTCATTTTTACGAACCACTGTTCAGAAAGATAGGGCTCAATTATTGTATCGCAGCGGTAACAGTGGCCAACAGAATAGGTGTGCTCTGTGACCTTCTTCAAGAGTCCCATCTCTTTCAAATCACCAATAAGTGCTTTTCTGGCATTAAACCTATCCATTCCCTTATACTTACCTGCTTCCTCTGTCATTTTTCCTTCACTATCTATAACAAAGATTACATCAAGATTATGTCTTTTCGATATCTCGAAATCATTCGCATCGTGTGCTGGAGTGACCTTTACGAGTCCCGTTCCAAATTTTGGGTCTACAAAATCATCTTCGATTATCTTTATCTTTCTCCCAATTATTGGGATAACTATCCTCTTATTTTTATAAGGTTTAAATCTTTTATCTCCAGGATGATATGCAAGAGCTGTATCACCAAGCATCGTTTCGGGTCTTGTTGTAGCTACGGTAAGAAATCCCTTTTTACCTTCAACAGGATATTTTATATAGTATAGACTTCCTTTAATTTCAATGTGTTCAACCTCATCATTGGAAATCGCAGTTTTACATCGTGGGCAGTAGTTTATGATGTAGTTACCTTTATAGATCAATCCCTTTTCATAGAGTCTACAGAAAACCTCCTGAACTGCTCTTGAAAGCCCTTTATCAAGGGTAAATCTCTTCCTCCTCCAGTCACACGATGAGCCAAGTCTTTTTAGTTGAGTTAAAATCCTTTGCTCATATATTTCTTTCCATTCCCACACCTTTTCAATAAACTTTTCTCTTCCCAAATCGTGCCTTGATTTTCCTTCCTTCATAAGTTCCTTTTCAACCTCATTCTGGGTGGCTATTCCTGCATGGTCTGCTCCTGGCAACCAGAGAGCAGCATATCCCTGCATTCTCTTCCATCGTATCATAATATCCTGAAGTTCCATATTTAAAACGTGCCCAACTGTGAGAATCCCTGTTACATTTGGCGGGGGGATAAGAATAGTATAAGGTTTTTTGTCTATGTCTATATCAGCGTTGAAGAGTGATTCCTTTTCCCAAAAATCATACCATTTCTCTTCTATCCCTTTCGGATCATAGAATCTTTCCATACCTTACTCCTCAAGTGATACTTCATAAAGGAATTTAATAGTTCCACCTTTTGTATCCTTGATTTCGCCTGCATCGGTTATTTTAAGCCCCAGGTCTGAAATAGTTAATTCGGGAATTATCCTTTCATCTTTTCCTTCCTCAAGTATCCTGTAACCTATTCTTTTTATTATAAGTCCATAGTTTTCCAGTTTATATGCAACCTTCCGTGTTCTTGCCCTTGCCAATTGAAATGTTTTATCAAGTAAATACCTGTATATCTCCGTTTCTGAGAATCCGCGTATCTTTTCTTCCTCAACAACTGGTTCAATTATATCTTCATTCAGAAGAAGATTAAGTAGACTTGAACTATCCATAAGAATAACAGAACTCTCTGGCTGTCTTGCTTTTGAATAGAGATTAGCATCCCTAACAAGATTTCCTGTAATATCAGGGTCTCCAAAAGCATTTATGGAAAAATGTACATCCTTTTCAATATGCCCACTTGTTATTCCTATACCTATTTGAAAAATTCTCTTGTATGAAGGAGGAAGTTGAGCGTAACTCATACCCTTAAAGAATAGTTCTCTCTCCTTCACTTCTTTGAACCAGTCCGAGTACTCGCTCAGATTGTCGCTGACAAATTTCTGAGCTTCAAGCATCATCTGCTTTGCAGTAAGGATTGCCATCCTTACACTTTCTTCACCTTCCTCCGGTTCCAACTCTTCTTTCTCACATTTCAACCTTATCCATTCATTTCCGATCTTTCCAGGTGCAAATATCTTACCACAAAGCTCCCTCGAATTTTGTGAAAAGAAAAGTATTCCACCATCGCCTGTATCTTTTATAGGAAAAGCGCCATACTCTTCAGCGACTTCTAACATCCTTTCACTAAATTTCTTACGTATGAAACTTTCTTTTTTTGCATTTCCCAGTTTCGTTCCCATAAAGGTTGAACCTCTTATATCATAAACAAGTACAGAAACCACCCTGGAGAATTTATTAACCAGTTCAGTAATTATAGTAAAATCTTTCTCTTCTTTCTCGGTAGAGATGGGAAAAGTACCCATTTTCAGGAATTCTTTTTCTGGAATTAAAAAATCGCCTACATAAAGTACTTCTTTTTCAAGATATGGTAAATATTCACTCCCTTCTTTTATTGTAGCCGGTGGCCAGAGAGAAAAAAATCTTATTAAATTATCCTCTATATAAAGTGGTATAATTGCATCTTCAAAGCATTTTAAGAACCGTAATATAAATCTATCAGGGAAATATTTCATGCCTATAAAATGTTTCTCACAAAATGTATCGATAATATCTTTGCTCTCTTTTTTTTCAGAGAGTTTTAAGATTTTCTCAGCTCCTGCGATGATCTTAGGTGGAAGTTTAGAAATACTTCTACCATAATGCTTTATGAAAGCAAAATAGAAATTTGTTAGGCCTTCAATTTTTGAAACCTTCTCAATTTCAGAGGAGTATTTTACAAGCTGATCCGTGCTTAGTCCTTCTAACTGCCTGATGTTGCTCATCGTAGTATCGAGTTTCTTCTTCCTGCTCATAAGTTCCCTGATAGACCACATTTTCTTGGTTATAAAACTACTAAGGACATTTGATCTATTAGTAACTTCATCAAGGTTCGCACTATTCTTTCCACCCCTTATACTCTCTATTTCTAAATTTATCGAGTTCCATAATAGAATGCTTGTTTCATTAAAACCATCAAAGTTTTTTTCAATTTCTTTCTCAATCTGACGTTTTTTTTCCTTAAGACTTGAGAGTTTTTTTATGGCAGACTGTTTTAGTGTTTTAGTAATCTTCTCTGCTAGCGTCTTTGATATTGGTACATCTATATTTTCATAAAGGTCCTTTTTACTCTCTATCTTCTGAGAAAAAAGAGCTAGAAGAAGATTTTTCTCTATGGTTTGCCTGAGTTCTTTAGTGAGCATTTCATAAAGTTCATTGAAAAGTGTCATCGAGAACCCTTTTAAGAGAAAGATATCTTCGAGTTCATCTAAACCAATCTGAGTGATTGGACGGGAATGTATGGGAATCTTAAGAAGAAAACCATCTATAAAACGGGTTACACTCTCTTTCAGAGGAAAACGGCTCTTCTTCCTTACAAATCTAAGAATATTATTTGTCAATGTTGTTATTTCATTTTCTACTCTCTTGACAAATTCCCTTGATTTATCCTTTGTTTCGTTTCTAAGAATAGAAGAAAGCATACACTTTATGAGAATATGGAATAGTATTGCACCTGGCTTATAACTTCTACTGAATTCCGAAAAATATGGAATAAGTGTCTCCTCAAGGTTTTTCCCTGATTCATTAATACTTAAAAGAAAGGTTTGCCTATTTGTTTCTTTTTCTAAAATATGAATAATGGTGTTTACATAAGTAGAAACTGACGACCTTAACTTTTCGTCAATAAGAACATATATGGTCCCTATGTTAATAAAATTCCTTAATAGGTTTATCATCTCTTTGGGAAAACTGGCAAGATTCCATCTGTACTCCAAATTTAGAAGATGTTTTTTGAATTCCTCTTTTTTTCCAAAGATAGAACTCAAACTCGATTTTCCATTCTCGCTGTATAAGGCGCTTTTCTCAATTTCTTCCATTGATATATTAATTTTTTTATTCATAACCTTTAATATACTATCAGCGCATTTTATGTTTGTCAAGAATAAAAAAGCCATGTTCTTTTTCCTTGACTGGAAGATTGGTGTGTGATATAAAAAATTGGTGAAAAATATAAAAAAAGCTCCTCGAAACAGAACAATAACATTGTCAAATGAAGAAAGAGAAAAATACAGGTCACATCTTCTGAAATTAACAGGACCTGCTTCTGTAGAAAACATATTGAACAGTGTTATCAACCATGACATATTTAAAGTAGTCGATCTTCTGCCTTCTGGTTTCGTTGACCTGCTCTTTATTGACCCACCATATAATTTAACTAAGAGATTCAATCTTAATACTTTTAGAAGAATGGGAGTAGAGGAATACAAAAAATGGATGGATTCCTGGCTCAGTAAGATGATAAGGTTACTGAAACCTTCAGCTTCTATATATATCTGTGGAGACTGGGGGTCTTCTTCAGCAATACATTTACTCTGTGAAGAATATTTTATCATAAGAAACAGGATTACATTTGAACGGGAAAAAGGGAGGGGAAGTAAAAGGAACTGGAAAAACAATTTAGAAGATATTTGGTTTTGTACGGTTTCTGATAATTACACTTTTAACTCTGACAAAATAAAGTTAAAAAGAAGGGTGATTGCACCATATCGGCAGAATGGGAAACCAAAGGGTTGGACAGATGAAGCAAAGGGAAAATATAGATTGACCTATCCATCAAACATCTGGACAGATATTACCATTCCTTTCTGGTCTATGCCAGAAAACACTCCCCATCCAACACAAAAACCTGAAAAACTGTTAGCAAAGATTATTCTTGCAAGTTCAAAGAAGGGTGATACTATCTTTGATCCTTTTTCTGGGGTTGGGACTACAGGCGTTGTGGCGAAGAAATTGGAAAGGAATTTCGTTATCGTAGAGATAGACGAGGAATTCTGCTTTTATGCTTTAAAACGTTTAGAGATGGCTGAGAAAGATACTACTATACAGGGGTATTCCAATGGCATTTTCTGGGAAAGAAACACAAACCCTCAGACGGAATGAATAATCATGCATAATAGAAATTTTACTGTATTCTATAATGATAGGGATTTCATTCTATTATAAGATAATTACTGCATGGTTCATACTGTCATGCATTATTTTCTTTGTTTTGCTCAGGATTCCAGCACCGTATGGAAGAAACACACGTCCTGAGTGGGGGCCCTTATTCATCTCCCTATCCAATTAAGTGGTTGCTGGATGTAAGATTTATATGTGGTGTTATTTTTTTCTTAACAGGTTTTATTATAAACGTAATTTCCGATACTATTTTAAGAAAAATACGGAGTAATAATGAAAAAGGTTATCGTATACCCTCTGGTTTCCTTTTTAGTTTCGTATCATGTCCTAATTACTTAGGGGAAATAATCGAATGGCTTGGGTGGGCTATTCTTACATGGTCAATTGCTGGATTGAGCTTCTTTATATGGACAGTTGCCAATCTCTTACGAAGAGCTCTTTCTCACCACAAGTGGTACAAAAAGGAATTTTCCAATTATCCTCCAAAAAGGCAAGCACTCATTCCATTTGTGCTCTAACCCTTAAATCCATCATGACAAATCTGGGGTCAGATTTTGATAATTTGATATTGTGAGTTTTTTTTTCTACTTTTTCCTTGTAAAATTCCTGATTTCTAAATATTATTGACATATATCTCTCAATCATACCGGGGGTGCAGGTGCATTCATGGAACGGGTCTGCAAATCACCCACAGGGGCATGGGTTCGTTACACTTTTTCCACAACGCAAGGTTAGTGATTAAAATGAGTTATGGAAGAGAGCAAAAAAGTGCTTGACATTAGAGGGAAGGAAGAGGTATAATCTATGTGGAAAATGGTATAGTATATATAACCTGAGAAGTGTCTATTAAAAAACCGTAAATTTTTCCAATTTTGCCTGAAATATAACAGGAAATACAAAAGAATATAATGGCAAGAATTGTACTTTCTATATTGAAAAATATCCAAAAATTAGAGGGTTGCAAGTTACAGGTACTGGTAACTCAAGACTCGTGACCTAAAACTTGAAACTATTAGATAGGAGGAATAAGAATCAATGTTACGAGATTATCCAAAAGAAGTTATCTTAAAAAGTGGAGAAAAAGTCATTCTCCGTCCTATGGTCGAGGAAGATAAGCAGAAACTGCTTGAATTCTTCTTAAGACTCCCTGAAGAGGATAGGTTATTCTTAAAAGATGATGTCACAGACCCCAAAGTTATTGAATCATGGGTTAAAAATCTGAATTACGACCATGTGATTCCAATATTAGCGGAGATAGATGACAGGATTATAGGTGATGCCACATTACATCGAAGAACGACTGACCGACCACCAAAGATAGGAGAGATTCGTATTGTGACGGATAAAGACTTTCGCCGCCGTGGATTAGGAACTTTGCTAGCTAAGGAGATCTATTATTTGGCACTCAGTTTAAAATTTAACAAACTTGTTGCAGAGGTAGTTGAAGACCAACATACAGTGCTAAAAACATGTGAATCTCTTGGCTTTCGGCAAGAAACAATTTTAAAAAACAGAGCAATTGATATTCATGGTAAAAAACATAATCTTGTAGTTATGACCGAAGATGTTGATGCTTTATGGAAAGCGATTGAGGATCTCATACACAAGGACGTTTCACATTATTCAAGAGAATAAGTACTTATTCCACTTGTGGGCAAAAACCTTGGATCAGTCCCCATTAGAAATATGAGATTTCTAACCACGATATGATTTGGAAATATCATACGTGGCACGCGGGGTAAACTTTGATAATTTGATATTGTGAGTTTTTTTTCTACTTTTTCCTTGTAAGGTTCCTAATTCTCAATTTCTAATTCCTAATTATCCTTTACGCATGTAGCCAGAATTTTCTATCGAGGCTTCTGTACTGTATTGCCTCTGATATATGCTCAGGTCTTATATTCTCAACATTGTCAATGTCTGCTATAGTTCTTGCAACCTTCAGTATCCTGTCATAAGCCCGTGCAGATAATCCGAATTTCTCAACTGCAAGAAGGAGTAGATTTTTAGATTCAGAATCGAGGGAACAGAATTTTCTCACATCCTTTGGTCCAAGGTGTGCATTACAGTAAATATCTTCTCTATCCTTATATCGCTCTATCTGTTTTTTTCGCGCTCTGTTGACTCTTTCTCGTATAGTTGCTGAGTTCTCTCCAGTTGGCTTTTCTCCGAGTTCATCAGAGGTGAGTCGAGGCACCTCTATATGTATGTCAATCCTATCGAGTAAAGGACCTGAAATCCTGGACATATATCTCTCTATCATACCGGGTGTGCAGGTACATTCATGGAATGGGTCTCCAAACCATCCACAGGGGCATGGGTTC
>SOIS01000092.1 GCA_004375965.1 Candidatus Cloacimonadota bacterium
TAAGGAGTAGATATGAGAAAGGGCTTAAGGGAGGCCTTAACATTTGAGGATGTTCTTTTGGTTCCACAAAAATCGAATGTCGTACCTAAGAACGTTGATATTTCTACAAGGTTAACAAAAAGAATAAAACTTAATATTCCCATTTTAAGCGCAGCAATGGATACGGTTACTGAATCAAAACTTGCGATTGCGATAGCAAGGGAAGGGGGTATGGGAATTATCCATAAGAATATGGATATAATAAGGCAGGCACAGGAAGTGGATAAGGTAAAACGCTCGAGAAGCATAACGATTCAAGAGCCAATAACCCTGATGCCCGAAAATAGGTTGAGTGATGCAGTTAAGGTTATGGAAGAATACTCTATTTCAGGTGTTCCTGTTGTTGATAAAAAGGGGAAGCTTTTGGGTATACTTACTACAAGGGATATTATCTTTGAGAGGGATAAGACAAAAAAACTAAAATCATTGATGACGAAAGAGAATTTAGTGACTGCACCTGTTGGCACATCCATTGCAAAGGCGCGGACGATTTTCAAAAAACATAAAATAGAAAAACTCCCAATAGTGGACCAAAAAGGCTATTTGAAGGGTCTTATAACGATGAGAGATATTAAGAAGATCGAAGAATTTCCTAAAGCCTCTAAGGATAAATTTGGAAGACTACGAGTTGGTGCAGCAGTTGGTGTTTCAGAGGATACAATCAAGAGGGTAGGTGCTCTCTTGGATGCGGGGGCAGACTGTATTGTAGTTGATTCTGCCCATGCACATTCAAAGGGTATCATCGAAACTGCAAAAAAGGTTAGAAAGTATCTTCCTAAAATTGACCTTGTTGTGGGTAATATTGCAACTGCTTCTGCTGCAGAGGATATCATTAAGATCGGTGTGGATGCTATAAAGGTCGGGGTGGGACCGGGTTCTATTTGCACAACGAGAGTGATTACCGGTGTTGGGTTACCACAGATAACAGCAATCATGGATGTAGCAGATGTTGCAAAGAAACAAAGGATTCCTATTATTGCGGATGGAGGCGTTAGATATTCAGGGGATATTGTAAAAGCCATTGCAGCAGGTGCTGATGTCGTCATGCTCGGAGTATTACTTGCTGGAACTATGGAGAGTCCTGGTGAATCAGTCATTCTCGAAGGTAGGAGATACAAGGTTTATAGAGGAATGGGTTCAATAGATGCAATGAAGGAAGGGAGTAAGGATAGATATTTTCAGGAGAGTTTGAAAGAACTGATACCTGAGGGTGTGGTGGGAAGAATTCCATATTCAGGAACTTTACAAGAGGTTATTTTTCAACTCTCGGGTGGTTTAAGGTCAGGAATGGGATATGTTGGAGCAAAAAACATAGAAGAGTTACAGAAAAAAGCAAAATTTGTCAAGATTACCAATGCTGGCTTAAAAGAGAGCCATCCTCACGATGTAACAATAACAAAAGAACCACCAAATTATGGAATATTCTCATAGGATACCAGAAGACAGAAAACAAATTACAGGAAGTTAGCAGTAATGAGTAATGAGAAGAGAATGACTAATTCCTAAATCCGAATGACGAACAAATAACGAAATCCGAAACAACAAATAAATAAGAGATGTTATCATTGCGAGGTTATTATAATTTTTACTATTAAAGCAATACGGTTTTTTATGCCCCCAATTAAATGTATAATTAGTGAAAAGGACGATACAAACGATCAAAACGCTCAAAATGAATTTAATAACTCAATAACTTAATAACAAAATAACTCAACGACGGAGGAAAGATGAGAGCAACAACAATACTCGGAATGAATTATAAAGGGAAGTCAGTAATAGGAGGGGATGGGCAGGTTACCCTAAAAGAAACAGTGATAAAGGAGAAGGCAAAGAAGATACGGAAACTTTACGATGGAAAGGTACTTGCAGGTTTTGCAGGTGCTGTAGCAGATGCATTTACACTCTTTGAAAGATTTGAAGAAAAACTCAAACAGTTTCAAGGAAACCTTACCAGGGCAGCAGTTGAACTTGCGAAGGATTGGAGAACCGATAAATATTTAAGAAGACTTGAAGCCGTACTTACTGTTCTTGATAAGAAAAATGCGCTTCTAATTTCAGGCAATGGCGAGGTTATTGAACCTGACAATAAAATAATTGCAATAGGTTCTGGAGGCTCCTATGCACTTGCAGCTGCAACTGCACTTATGAAATTTTCTGACCTCGATGCAAGAAGTATTGTGGAGGAATCACTGAGGATTGCTGCATCCATCTGCATCTATACGAATAAAGAGATTACGATAGAAGAGTTATAGAATTACAGAGTGCTGTGGTTCTGCGGTTTTGCAGTGCTGCAGTTGCTAATAGAATGAATATCTGTATAACAAACGGAGTCAAGCTGAAAATAGAAATTTTGAGATTAGAGGGGACTCGGAGGAACTCGCAATGTCACCTTTTACGCAAGCTGAAGTCTGCGGCTACCTTGTGGAGGATTTAATTGTAGAAATTCCACTGAAACCCAAACCTGTAGGATCTTTTCTCATTAATATTTATATCATCAAAGATAAAATACAGGGATACATCTATTATATTGATTGTAATTCCAGAATTTACCGTTGTTTCATCTCCATTGCATTCTACACCTGAAAAGATACCCGGTGTGAGTTTCCCTTTCTTAAAAGGTCTTTCATAAAATGGTTGAATGTAGATAGAAGGTTCGCCTTTGAGTTTTGTTACTATAAGGGAAGAGAGATGAAAATGCGAGAATACCTCACCATTGTAGAAGAGTACAAATCCTGAGTGGTCTCTTGTTTCCTTGTTTCTTGAAAAGATGAAACTCTCAAAACGATATTTTTTTGACCTTTTTCTTAAGCCAAAAGAGGAATGCACTGTGTTATCCTTATCATAGAGAACATTCCCGTACAGGAAGAGGTCGACAAGAGGGTGGTAGCCTGAACCGAGCGAAACAGAGTATTCTTGGTTTGTATCGAAGACAATTCGTGGAACAATATAAAGAAGTGGAATTGGATTAAACCTGTCAATGAGTAGTACCTGATAGTGGGATGAATTAAGATCAGGATAATCAAACCCCACTGTAATAACCTGATGAGGTAAACGAAGGTAAATATCTGAGGATATACCTGTTTCTTCTTTTCCACTAAGCGTTCTCTTAAAAAAACTTATGATGCCCTCCCTCCTTGAAACCATAAAACAAAGAAACTTATCCTCAAACGGATCAGCGGTGATTTCATCTTTTACATTAAGAAAGAGAAAGCGAGAAGATATCTTAAAAGGAAGTGTAATGTCCGTATCAAGTCCTATGGATCGTCTCGTTTGTGCTGATTCTTCAAGATAATCGGCAGCAATATTGAATCTCCCAAATCTTGTTATATTCCTTCCAAATGTGAACTGCATATTTTCCCTTTCCTCCTTTTCCCTGAAGAGTCTTATTTGAGAAAAAGGCACCTTTTTATTAAACCCTTTCAATGTAAGATATACAGGAAAACTCTTCATATAGAATAAAGAGGTGGGTGATGGTAAAAAGGTTATAGAGAGATTTTGGGCGAGATAAGGAGAACACATCGCATTTTCTTCAAAGGTAATATTTTGAAGAAGGGAATGATAGTTAAAATCAGCAGGGAAAGGAATTTTTCCTTTGTTTGATATATCAAAGAATGAAAGGATTCTCCCATCAAGATCAACAAATGGTTGTGTTACCTCAAACATGAAGGGTTCACCCCTGAAGGGTGATACCTCCACTTCGGAAATTTCTTTTAGAATTGGATAGTAGCGAATGCTCTCTGTTGAAATATCCTGGCAAAGTAAAGAGTATAAAAGAAGAATGGGAAAGAACATTACTGCCTTTCTGCGTAGCAGGTCATTTTCTTTTCAAAACTACCCTTGGATGAGTAGGTTGGTCGCAGGGTCACCTTTATTTCGTATTTACCAGGAGGAACGAGTGTTCCATCATTATTAAGCCCATCCCATACAATGTTCTCCTCACCTATATCTCTTTTTAATTTCGGAACGAGTGTTCGCACAAGTTCCCCCTTCTCTTTTGTAAAAATTTTTACGTTTATATGGGCAGGTTGCGTAATAAAAAGGGAAATGGTTACTCCGGGTCTCTCTTCTGTAAATATTGCTGGAAAAACACCTTTTACATATGCATCCACCCCTATCCAGTAATACTGAGCCTCATTTTTTCCAAGGACAAAGACCTGTCCAAATCTCTTCCAAATGGTTATACCACGAGGATGGTAAAATTCTGCACTACCTGTTCCTTCACGTCCAAACGAGGTTATGAATTTAAGCTTTCTATCAAAGATGTGTATTTGGGAATTGTTTTCATCGGTTACATAGATGTTGTTATAGTAATCAATTGCAATATATCCAAGTCTTGCATTCTCTATTCCCAAACCGTATGTGGAGATGCTTGATAAAGGTTTTCCATCCATTGTGAATTGGACCACCCTTGTTCTATTATCGTCTACAACAACAATAAATCCTTCATTGTAAAATGACCATCTCTCTATTTTGCCAATTACATCGATAGCAGTTGGCTTTATAAGATGAAAATCCGCAGTTCCTGAAAAGGAAAAGAGAAATTCCCCATCTTTTGAGAAGACCTGAATCCTGTCATTTCCTGTATCAGCTACATAAACCCTCCCTTTCGGGTCCATCGCTATATCACTGGGTGCATCGAACTCTCCATCAAAAAGACCATACTCTCCTACAGATTTTACAAATTCAAGGTTCATACTGTCACAATATAGTTTTACAACCCTGTCGTTTTTTGTATCGGCAACCCAGATATCACCAAGCGGATTTGCACAAATCCCCATTGGGTTCCATAATTTTCCCTCACCGCTTCCAAAGCCGCCATATGTTCCGAACCATTTATAACCTTTATTGTAAAATATCTCGTGGTCTCCTGAATTAACAGCAAAAACCGTAAGTTCATCATCATCCTTTTTCGTGGACTTGTCATCGAGAGCGCGAAGTTTAACAGCTGCAATTCCCTGCGGGTTATTGAATTTGATCTTATCGCCAGCAACCATCTTTAAAGAAGAGCGAGTAATTCTGCTGTATCCAAAAGTATGTTTGAAAGGAGGGACTACAAGTGTTGTGGGATTGTATCCATCTGCAAAAAGTGTTGAAGATAAAAGCAAAAAAATTGCAATTAGCATTTTTATTTTCATACTCTTTCCTTAACAATAATTCTTTCTACATAATAAGGTAAAAAACATTTCATGTCAACTGAAATATCAGAGATTCATCCTGAAGGAATGCAACCAGAAGAGT
>SOIS01000230.1 GCA_004375965.1 Candidatus Cloacimonadota bacterium
CTATAAAGAAAACGGAAAAGCTTGTTTGTGAAGATTTAGAAATGATAGGAGTTCCTTTCTTACCTGATGAGATATATTTTATCCATAGCGAAGATTTACTTGATATGTATCCAAATCTACCACCGGAGGAACGCGAAAATGAGATATGTAGAGTAAAGGGGGCTGTGTTTGTAATAGGGATTGGAGCAGAGCTTAAAGATGGACAGCCTCATGATGAAAGGGCCGCCGATTATGACGACTGGTCAACTGAAACGAATAATGGAAAGTGCGGTCTGAATGGTGATATTCTTGTGTGGTACCCACTGCTTAAAAGTGCATTCGAGCTTTCATCGATGGGTATAAGAGTGGACAAAGATTCCTTATTGAGACAGCTTGAGATCAAGGGAGAGCAGGATAAAGCTGGATTGTATTTCCATCATAGGTTGTTAGAGGAAGAACTTCCCCTGACTATGGGGGGAGGAATCGGACAGTCACGCCTGTGCATGCTCTATCTCAGGAAAGCTCATATAGGTGAAGTGCAATCAAGTATCTGGCCTGATGAAATTGTGAAGATGAGTAAGGAAAGTAAAATATTTTTACTATGATACAGATAGTGCCTGCATTGAAATCAATATATGCGGCTTTAACAAAGTATTATTAAATATTGAGTATAAGAATTATGGGGGTTAAAGAAATGGAACGCGTTTTTTCTTTTCCAAGAATAGGAAAATATACAGACATTTTTATACAAATGTTTAAGAGTTTCGGATTAAGCGTCTTATCGCCGCCACCCATAACAGAAAGGACTATAAAACTTGGAGTAAAACATTCTGCTGATATGATGTGCTACCCTTTCAAGGTGACTTTAGGAAATTTTATTGAAGAAATAGAACAGGGCGCAAACAGCTTGATTATGTACGATTCAAGAGGAAAGTGCAGGCTAAGACATTATTGGATGCTTCATGAACTCATATTAAAAAACATTGGATATGATTTTAAGATGTATCCTCTCAGTCTCAAGAACCTTATTAAGCTGATAAAACAGTTTAATCCAGAACTTTCATACTTTACTATCGTTCGGAAATTACGCCAGAGCTGGAAGAAGTTAAATGAAATTGAAGATTCCTCTCTCTACACGATTAAGGAAGGAGTAAATATCGGAATTATTGGAGAGATATATACATGCTCAGAACCAGCTGTCAATTTAAACATAGAAAAAAAGCTCAAAAAATTTGGCGTTAATGCCTACAATACAGTTCGGTTATCTGACTTTATTAAAGCAAGCACACGGACGAGTCTTTTAGAAAAAAGAACTTACAAAAAGAAGGCAGCAAGATATCTCAACGGGCCTCTGGGAGGGCATGGATTTGAAAATTTGTATAATGCACTGCTTTTATGCGAAAAAGGATTTGATGGAATAATACATCTTCTTCCCTTGACCTGTATGCCTGAAACTACCATAGAACCTATATTGGACAAGATTTGTGCTGATTATAATGTGCCACTTTTGCGCCTTATGATCGACGAGACAAACAGCGAAGTTAATTTTGACACAAGGATCGAAACATTTGCAGAAATGATTAAAAGGAGAAAAAAATGAGAAATGCATATTT
>SOIS01000148.1 GCA_004375965.1 Candidatus Cloacimonadota bacterium
GCTTTGATGTACTGAATCCGTTCATATAATTCAGGACGGTCACTCTGCGTCTGACTCAACTCACCACGGAATTCATCAATTGATTTAAAATTGTGCTTATTCATCCAGGCTTCTACCTCTTTAAGTATAATGCCAATTTGTTTAATCCCATTAAGATATAGTGTAGAACATAGCTGAACCGCATTGGCACCTGCCAGTAACTGCTTGATAACACCCGCACCATCATGAACGCCGGTTGAAGCTGCCATATCACATTTTACTCGACCTGCAAGTAAGGCAATCCAGCGCAGCGATAGTCCTATTTCTTCTGGGGAGCTGAAACTGTATCCTGGGGCGAGTTCAAGTTTCTCAATGTCAATGTTTGGTTGATAAAAACGATTAAAGAGAACAAGGGCAGAGGCACCACGCTCGCTGAGTTCATTCGCTATTCGTGCCATAGAAGTGAAGTACGGACCAATCTTTACTGCAATTGGAATATTGATATGTGCCTTCACCTCTTCAAGAATCCTAAAATATATGTTTTCAATCTCCATTCCCGTTCGTTCTGGTTCGCTTGGCATCATCGAGATATTCAATTCTAATCCGTCTGCACCAGCGTTTACAATTTGTTTGGCATACTCTACCCACCATTTAGGTGATATACAGTTGAGGCTAGCAATCACGGGGATAGTGACAGCTTTCTTTGCCTTTTCCACTAACGTTAGATATTCACGCGGTCCAAGTGCCATACCCATCCCCCTGACGTAGTCAAACGCCTCTGGACGCCAACTTGGAAGAGAGTATTGCTCTATATCTTTAACCTCAGCATCTATTTGCTCCTCAAAAAGAGATTTGAGCACAACTGCTCCTGCACCTGCATTAGCACAGTGACGTACGCCATCAAGAGTCTTGGCCAAACTGCAACTTGCTACTATTAGAGGGTTACGTAAATCGAGTCCCATATACTTTGTTGAAAGATCAATCATAATCTTCTCCTTTCTCTTTTTGTTAAAAAACTATTTTAAACAAATTCTTTACTATAATATTTATTCATTTGTGTTAACTATAACAATAATTCGTTATTTGTTCATCATTCTCTCAACTCTTTACCCCCTACACCTCTTGTTCTTTTGATAGCCGAAGTTATATCTTTAGCAAATGCAAATATACTGAAAATGCCGCCAGTATGTATAAAAATAACCTTTTTATACTTCCTCTTCCTTACATGGTTTAACATTCCATAAAATGCCTTTCCAGTGTAAACTGGTTCCAAGATGATTCCTAATTTTGCAAGACGGGAAATGGTCTTTAATTCAGCAGGATATGGGATACCATAGCCTTCACCTACATAGCCATCAATCAAGTTTATATCATCCTCACCTATTTCGATGCCCATAGTGAATTTATCGATTGCCGTTTCACAAATCTTATAAATTTTTTCTTTAAAAAATTCAATTGTATCACAGATAATAATTCCGTTAAGGTCTATATTTAGATTTAATATCTTTTTACCAAGTAATAATCCAGCATATGTTCCGCCTGAACCAACTGCACAATAGACGGCTTCTATTTTTTCTTCTTTGATAAAATTTTTCATCTCCTTCATGCAGTCAAGATAACCCAGTGCACCAATTTCATTTGAACCACCTTCAGGGATGATATAAGGTTTTTTACCTTTTTTACTCAAACCATTAGCATAGGCTTTCATAATCTCATTTCTACGATCGTACTGTGCAGGTGTAATATAATGTACCTTTGCTCCTAATAATCTATCAATTAAAAGATTTCCTGTATATATTTTTCTCTGCTTCCCATGAAGACGTAGCAATAGATGACACTCTAACCCAAAATGCTGTGCAAACACTACAGTCGTTCTGCAGTGGTTTGATTGCACTGGACCACAAGTAATAATTGTGTCGCAATTCCGATTTTTCGCATCGGCGATAAGATACTCAAGTTTACGCGCCTTATTGCCTGAAATGAGCAATCCATTCAGGTCATCACGCTTAATATAGATTTTTGCAGTGCTTCTTAATCTTTGAATTTCTTCAATTGGAGTCTTTAGGGTAATCTTCAGTGGTTTCAAAACAACCTGATTATTTTATACTGTTCTTCGTTATCTCTTCAGCTTTTTTTATACCTGCAAGAAATGCTTTTCTATTTATTTCCTCAGTTCCCTTTGGGACCCTTGAAAGAATTGCAGACTCTACCGCCTTACGGGTGACAATACCAGAAAGCTCTGTTACAAGACCAAGCGCAACAATATTAGCAGTCAGTGTTTTCCCTGTCTCCTTTAGTGCTATATCAATAATAGGAACCTTGTAAACCCTATATTTCCCTTCTGGAACTTGGCCTACCAATTTTGAGTCTACAAGTAGTATGCCATCGTCTTTCAAGTCTTTAGAGTATACATTACAGGATTCCTGTGTAAGAGCAACAAGAAGGTCAATATTTTGTGCCTTTGGGAAAATAATCTCCTCATCAGATATGATTACCTCTGAGCGTGATGCACCCCCCCGAGCTTCAGGACCATAAGATTGACTCTGTGTTGCATTCTTTCCATCGTAGATAACTGCTGCTTCTGCAAGAACCTTTCCTGCAAGAATCAGTCCCTGTCCGCCTGAACCACTTAATCTGATTTCGTATTTTTTGGACATTTCCCCTCCTTGAGGATTTCTCTTTCATAGTACTCTACAAACTCACTACGTAAAGAGTCTGCAAAGATACCTATTACTATTTTTCCTTGGAGTTCTTCCTGACTCAATCCTTCTGCTTTCTTCTTTGGTATAGAAATAGATTTAATCCACTCCATATTCTGGGTTGCATCTGAACTCAATTTGTTTTTTCTCCCAAAACTTGTAGGACACATAACGATAACATCAACAAAAGAGAACCCATTTTTGCTTAAAGCCTTATAGATTATTGTATCGAGTGCAGGTAAATGGTACTCTGTACCCCGTGCCACAAAAACTGCCCCTGCACCCTTTACCATATTACAGAGATCAAAGGGTGGCTCAGCATTTCCGTAAGGTGAAGTGCTGGAAAAAAATCCTCGTGGTGTTGTGGGTGATTTTTGACCACCTGTCATACCATAAATGAAATTATTGAAAACAATTGCTGTAATGTTAATATTCCGCCTTGCTGCATGTATCAGATGATTTCCGCCTATGGCAGCCGCATCTCCATCACCCATAACTGCAATTACATTCAATTCAGGTCTTGCAAATTTTATTCCAGTTGCAAAAGCAAGTGCCCTTCCATGTGTTGTATGGAGTGTACAGAAGTCAACATAACCTGGTATTCTTCCGGCACATCCAATACCGGAAACCATGACTGTTTCTTCCTTCTTCCATCCTTTTTTGTGAATTGCTCTGAGGATAGAGGCGAGAATAAGACCATGACCACAACCAGGACACCAAACAGAAGGAAATTTCTCCTTTCGCAAGTAACTTTTTGCAATTTCAGTGTACAATCCCCACCTCCTTTACTTTTTCAAGTATGTTAGATGGTGTAACAATCTCACCATCTGCCCTACCTACAGTCAAGACATTACATCTTCCTTTCACAGCA
The DNA here is from genome assembly GCA_004375965.1 of Candidatus Cloacimonadota bacterium. GTDB lineage: Bacteria > Hydrothermota > E44-bin80 > E44-bin80 > E44-bin80 > SOIS01. The sequence continues at coordinate 3,550 of SOIS01000148.1, forward strand.
CTTTCAACTGTAGTTCTTAGCTGGCCCATGTTCATCTCTGCAATAATGATTGCTTTCATTCTTTTTGAAATTTCAGCAATCTCTTTATCAGCAAAGGGCCAAATGGTTATAAGTCTGAAGAGACCGAGCTTAATACCTCTCTCCCTTGCTGCAAGAACTGCTTCTTTTGCAGCTCGGGCAACTGCACCGTAAGCAATAATAGTAAGTTCAGCATCATCCAGCATGAAATTATCTGTTCTTACAATCTTATCCCTGTTATCGATTATTTTATCCTGCAATCTCTTTAAAAGAACAGCAGTTTTTTTACTGTCATCAGTAGGGAATCCTGTCTCATCATGTGTTAGTCCTGTTATATGGAATTTATAACCGCTTCCAAAATCAGCAAGAGGCGGGACTTTACCGAAAGAGGTATCAAAAGGTTTATAGTTTTCGGGTGGAACGTCGGGTTTTTTCCTCGTAACCACATTGATGGATTTTGAGTCTGGTAACACTAATTTTTCCCTCAGGTGTGCAATTACCTCATCTGTAAGAAATATAACAGGTGTTCTGTACTCTTCGGAAAGATTAAATGCTTCAATTATGAGGGTGTAACATTCCTGAGAACTGGAAGGTGATAATGCAATAATTTCATGGTCTCCATGTGTTCCCCATCTCGCCTGCATTACATCACCCTGTGACGGATGCGTAGGTAATCCTGTTGAGGGACCTCCCCTCTGCACATTCACTATCACACAAGGAATCTCACCCATAGCAGCAAAACCGATATGCTCCTGCATAAGAGAAAACCCAGGACCACTTGTAGCTGTCATTGCTTTTTTCCCTGTGATTGATGCACCGATAACTGCAGCAAGGCTCGCTATTTCATCTTCCATCTGTATAAATCTTCCGCCTACTTCTGGAAGTTTTAAGGAAAGCTCTTCTGCCACCTCAGAAGATGGAGTAATCGGGTATCCAGCAAAAAAACAACATCCTGCTCGAATTGCTCCATAAGCGATTGCCTCATTACCTGAAATTACTAACTCTTTCATAGCACTCCTATTACTTTTCTTGTAAATATTCAGTCAACTACATTGTTTTTAAAAAAGGCTGTCGCAATGATGTGGTTACTAAGTACATCACTCCTCTCTGTATTTTTCTACTCCCTCTTTTAAGAGGTCGTTTCCGTAAATGTCATTTGCTACGATGCAGGGAAAGTCTTCTACTTCAAGTCTCCTTACTGCTTCTGATTGTAGATCCTCGTAAGCAATTACTTCCGCTTTCTTTATAGACTTAGCAATAAGTGCAGCAGCACCTCCTACTGCAGCGAAATAGACAGCCTTATTTTTCACCATTGAATCAATAACCTCCTGAGAACGACCACCTTTCCCTATCGTTGCTTTCAGACCAACATCAAGAAGATACGGGGCATACGGATCCATTCTGTAGCTTGTTGTGGGACCAGCCGAACCTATTGCATACCCGGGCTTTGCTGGTGCAGGACCGACATAGTATATAACTGCTCCCTTTATATCAAAAGGTAGGGGTTGACCCTTTTTTATGAGTTCTACAAGTTTTTTATGAGCTGCATCCCGTGCAGTATAGAGTACCCCTGAGAGAAGAACCGTATCTCCTATCTTCAAAGGTTCTAAATCTTCATCCTTTAATGGTGTTTTCAGTCTATGTACCTCCGCCATTTCTCCTCCTTATAATTCGTTA
>SOIS01000177.1 GCA_004375965.1 Candidatus Cloacimonadota bacterium
AAAACTGCTGATGCCAGAGGCTCGCGTTCAAATAGGTGGTACCTAGTACGTAGCGGGTTAGTGTGGTTGTGATTGTGTTAACTACTATTCCCGTTACTGGGTCAATTACGTACACCAGCCTGGTTGGAGGTACAAGATCATTCGAAGCCATATAGAGATAGGTACCGTCCCAACCAAGGCCCATATGAGCATCTACACCAGGTGCTGGTATTGAATCGATCACTGTTTGCCTGCCTAGATTCATACCTTCCCTCACTACAGCCGGAACTCCATGATGTCCTGATGAACCATCTACTGTTACCTCACGTGGCTGATGGACATCAGCATTTTCATATGCTCCAAAGAGCATAGGAACTGACACTATCACAAAACATAGCGCCAGTAGGAATATCTTCCTATTCATATTCCCTCCTTCATAAAAGTGTTAAAGGTTTAGTCCCTCACCTCCTTTCCTTTAGATTCTAATATTGTAGTTTTTTTTATAACAGAAATCTGTTTTCTTGTCAAGAACTTTTTTAAAAAATTTTCATTTCATGAAATTTTCTTACATATTTCCTGATTTGGTATAGTTTGTTTAGACACACCTAAAATCTATAATAAATTCTAAACTCAACGACCAAAACTATGGGGAAAGTCTCTTTTTTTTCTTGACATTAATTCCTAAAAAGTTTATATTATAAAGAAATGAAAGACTCATCGCAATATCAGACAAACCTTGAGGATATCTTCAAGGATTTTGGCAATGTCGTTATTATAATCAAAGACAATTATAACTTCAATTACTTGAATCGTCTTGGCATGAATCTTCTCGGATACAATGAGAGTGAAATTTTAGAGATGAGTTTCATTGAACTTTTAACCCCCGATTCCCTCGAAAGTTGCATAGATAATATAAGGTTATTAAGGGAGACATGTTTCTGTCAGCCTTTCATCATAAATATGTTGAAGAAGAACGGAAAGATTTTATCCCTTGAGTTATCAGGTGTAAAACTTGATGACGGACGTTTTTTCTTTACAGGAAGAAACCTTTCTCTTGAAAGATTAAGAAAAGAAAAAGAGGATGTAACAAGAAGCGAAGACCTTTCAAAACAGATAAAAAGAACAGTAGATGTAAGAGAGAAAATAAACCATATTATAGAAACTATCATTCCTCTTAATACAATTCCTGAAATTCTTGATAAACTCTCCTTTGGCTTAAGGAAGGAACTTGGTTATGAAAGAGGTGCAATCTTTCTTGTTAAAGACGATAAAAAAAACATTTCCTTAGAGAAACTTTTCAGTTCAATCAATACTAAGTCTGAAATGAATGCTGCAAGAGAGAAGATTATAAAAAGCATTGAAAAAGGGAAAGGTTTTACTACAAAGGTCTTCAGAACAGGCAAATCAAAGATTGTCAATGATGTAGAAAAAGAAAAAAATATATTAAGAATCTTCCCTGATACAAAATCAGAGATGATCGTTCCGATTAAGATTCAAGACGAAACAACCGGAGTCATAACAATCGATAGCAACAATAAAAATGGATTTGATGAAACTGATTTGAGGTTTGTCGAGATACTTACAAACAGTGTTGCCATAATGATAGAAAAATCAAAATCTTATGAAGTTCTTCTTAAAAGATCACGATACCTTTCTACCCTTTATGAAACCAGTCAAACACTACAAAGGGTTAAACAGGGAAAAACAAATTATGAAAAGATTCTTAAACACATTTCTCAGAACCTCACTGATTGCACAACCCTCATTTTAAGATTTAATGATACAAATATCAGTAATATCATTGCTTCAAGTAATGCTACAGAAGAGGTCAAAAGGATTTTCTCAAGAATATCAGATAGAAACAAGCAGATAATAATCGATAAGATTAAAAATGGTAATTCTTTCATAGTAGACGATATAGAGCAAAAAAGGACAACCTTATTCAGGGAATTATATAAAAAAGATATCAGGGCACTCTACATCTTCCCCTTTTTCTCTGAAGATAGAACAATCGGTTGTCTTATTCTTCTGAGTCATGAAACGTCCATGTTAAGTAAGGATCAAATATCATTCCTTACTGTAATGGCAAACCAACTATCCTCAAGTTCACCCCAACTTAATTTCTACGAATCGCTCAATAGCCTTTCACAGAGACTCTCAACAATAAACACAATTGATAAACTTTCACGAGAGATTAATGAATTCATAAAAAAGAACTTCAGCCATTTGTTTTACGGTCTCTTTTTAATCAAGGATAGTAAATTTCTGGAATTTAAAGCAGGAATCAAGTGGGGAATATCACCTGGTACCCAATTTGAAATTTCAAAAAGGGGTGTCATTGGATGGGCGGTAAAAATGAAAGCAGAATTATTCATAGATGACATCACAGAGGATAATCGAAAACTCGAAAGAAACGGTGGGATAAAATCAATCTATGCTGTTCCACTCCTGAGAGATAATGATATACTCGGAGTAGCCGTATTTGGCTTAAAACAACAACAAAGATGGGATAAGAGTGACTTTACATTACTGAGAAATTTAAGCAGGGTAATCGCTATTGCCATTTCAAATGCAATTTTTACGAGTAAGGAAAAAAAATATTCGAAAAAGATTGACAATTTGAATCAGTATATTAACACTATCATCAATGGATTTCCAAGTGGAATTATAACCATAGACAAAAAGGGTACTATTACTCTGATAAATAAAAAAGCTCAGGAGATTCTTGGATTCTCTGAGAATGCTGCAAAGAAGCTTACTATCAAAGAACTTTTTGATTACAAGCATGCGACAGTAAATCCGCTATTAAAAACAATAAGAGAGAATAAACCATTAACAAGGATTGAAACATACATAGTTGAGAACGATGGAAAGAAAGTTCCTATTGGGTTCAGCACTTCTTTACTAATGGATGAGTCAGGTATTGTCATTGGTGTAATAGGGATAATGAGAGAATTAACAGAGATAAAGGAAATGGAGGAAAGACTGAGAAGACAGGATAGACTTGTAGCGCTTGGAGAGATAGCTGCTGGAATGGCACATGAAATCAGGAATCCCCTTGCAGGTATCAAAACAGGCGTAGAATATCTCGGAAGGCTTCTTGACGAAAATAAAAGAGATTCTGTCGATTTGATAATAAAAGAGATTAACAGGCTAAACAGAATTGTCTCAGATATGACTTTATATGCGAATAGACCTCCAATAAAATTCGATAATATTAAGATTGAAGATATTATTGATATATCACTTGCTTTCTTGAGAAATGAAATTGAAGAAAAAGGTATAGAGGTAATTAAGAAATTTGATAGCAGGGTTTCCATCCTTAGACTGGATAGTGACCAGATGAGAGAGGTTTTTGATAACATTATCTTAAATGCCATTCAAGCAGTAAAAGATAATGGAAAGATAATAATATCAACAAACCTGCTTGACAAAGAAAAAAAGATTGAGGTTAGAATCACCGACAATGGCATTGGAATATCAAAGGAGGATCAGGAAAGGATTTTTAATCCGTTCTTTACAACCAAGAAAGGTGGAACAGGACTCGGACTCTCAATAACCCAACGTATTATTTCAGAACACAATGGATATATTTCAATCTCAAGTAAGCAGGGAAAAGGGTCAACTATGAAAATGGTACTGCCAATTAATCCCTGATTTTTAAAGGAGCAATAATATGGAGAATCCGAAAATAATGATTGTGGATGACGAGGAAACCCTTGCAACCTTTCTTGCAAAAGTTTTAAAAGAAGATAATCCTGATTTCGAAATAGATGTAAAAATAACGGGTGAAGAGGCATTGGAAGCCTTGCCAGAATTTTTGCCTGACCTTGTCCTGCTTGATATAAGATTGCCCAAAAAAGATGGAACCGAGGTTCTGAAAGAAATTAAAGATTTTGATAGGGATATACAGGTAGTAATGATGACAGGTTATGCATCACTCGACACTGCTGTTGCTTCACTTCGTGAAGGTGCATACGATTACGTAAATAAACCTTTTGAGACAAGTCAGGTAAAGAGCATTGTAAAAAATGCAATAGAACGAAGACTGCTCCTTAAAGAGAGGGAAATCCTGATAGCTGATCTCTCCGAAGTAAACGAAAAGCTTGCTGAGGCAAATACCATGCTAAAGGAGAAGAAGGCGTTAGCTGATAAAGCGCTCGAAAACAGGATCGGACAACTTTCAAAACTAAATAAGGTTTCACACAAAATAAATGCACAGGTAAATATAGAGAAACTCATAAAACTGATTCCAGAAGCAACAACCAATCTTTTTGGAATCTCAGGTAGCATCATCCTCTTTCTTAATGAAGATAAATCAAACCTCATTATCAAAGGCTGTGCTGGTAATACTCCCATTCCTGTTGGAACAAAAATAAGCATAAAGACATCTCCCTTTGATGTATCAGTAACAAAAAAATCTGTCGAACAGGTAAGAAAAGTCAAAATTGGTAAGACCGATGTAGGTCCTATTGTCTGTTCGTCACTTTCATCTGGTGGTAAAAACATTGGAGCCCTCTGTGTTTTCAGTCAAGAAGAAATGGATAAAGATTCACTACAGCTTCTCAATACATTCTCTTCAACAGCCTCAATAGCCCTCGAAAATGCTTCCCTTTTTGATGACTTACAGCGAAGCTCACTTGAGGTCATACTTTCACTCCTTTTGATTAAACGTTTTAAAGACCCTCTTCTTAAAGAGCAAGCTGAAAGGTTATCAGAACTTGCGGAAACAGTTTCAAAGGAAATGGGTGTAGACAAAGAAGATATTAAAAACATACAGTATGCGGCATTAATCCATGACATCGGGAAGGTTGTTCTGCCGGAAGAAACATCTGATTATAAATTAGTTTTTGAGAAGACATCCAATATTATAGGTCATGTGAGATTCCTGAGAAAGGCACTCAATATAATAAAACACTCCTTTGAAGATTTTTCAAAAAAGGGTGAGAAGATTCCACTCCTTTCAAGAATATTCTCTGTTATTAACAATTTCGATGAACTCGCAAGAAAAGATAAAGATATATCTGAAGTTATTAAATTCCTTGACAAAGAAAAAGGTAAGAAATTTGACCCCAAGGTAGTGGAGAGTTTCAAAAAGGTTTTAAAATCAAAAGTAGAGTAACAATTGAAAGCGCTTTTTATTCTCTTATCAACAATATTAATAATTTCCACTTCTGGATGTGAGGAGAAAAGGAGGGATAGTAGTATGAACAAAGAGATCAGGGAGCCAGTAGTTTCAGGTGCATTCTATCCTGCTGGAGTCGGTGAACTAAAAAGGATGTTAAAGGATTTTTTTTCAAAATCGGAAAAGAAAGATATAAAAGGCAAAATTATTGGAATTATTTCTCCTCATGCTGGTTATCCATACAGTGGATTGACTGCAGCAAAGGCTTATAAACAACTTGAGGAAAAACATTTTGATACTGTTATACTTGTTGGGCCAAGCCATCGCGCTCTCTTTAAGAGCTCCTCTGTCTATAGAGAAGGTGGCTGGAAAACCCCTCTCGGCATCGTCTCCATTGATGAGGATGTAGCAAGCAAACTTATAGAAGAGGATGAAACAATAGACTATCTACCTCAAGCACATACACAAGAACACTCCCTTGAGGTTCAAATTCCATTTCTTCAGACTATTTTTGATAATTTTAAGATTGTTCCAATAGTTATTGGTGATCAGAATCCTAAGATCTGTGAAAGACTTGCAGATGCTATTGTCAAGGTTTGCAAAGATAAGAATATTCTCCTTGTCGCAAGTACTGATCTGTATCATGGTTATTCTTACGATGAGTGCTACAGTAGCGATTCTCTTGTTTTGAAAACTGTTGGAGAATTTGATATTGATGGTTTTAGGGAACTCTATACATCAAGGGAAAACGTTGCCTGTGGTGCAGGACCTGTATATACAGTTCTCCTTGCTGCAAAAGCAATGGGGGCCACTGATTGTATTCTTATAGAACATACAACATCTGGGGATGTGACCGGAGACAAAGGAGGTTATATAGTTGGATATTCAAGTTTTATAATCTCAAAAATAGAAAACGATGATGATGAAATCCTCTCAAAGGATGAGAAGGTTTTTCTTCTTGATGTTGCAAGAAAAAGTGTAAATGCAGCAGTTAATGGCAACCCCATACCTGAATCCAAGCCATTAACAAAAAGATTAAAAGAACCCAGGGGTCTATTTGTTACACTAACAAAAAAGGGTAAGTTAAGAGGATGCATAGGATATATTCAAGCAATCAAACCACTTTTTCAGGCAGTAAGTGAAATGGCAGTCTCTGCAGCATTGAAGGACCCGCGATTCCCTGCTGTATCTTCGGATGAGGTATCTCAATTAAGCATTGAAATATCTGTCCTCTCGCCTCTCGAAAAGATAGATAACCCTGAAGTTATAAAGGTTGGAAGGGACGGTATCTTTATAAAAAAAGGTATCTATTCAGGTCTTTTGCTTCCACAAGTTGCTACAGAATATGGATGGGACAGAAAAACCTTCCTTGAGGAGACCTGTCGTAAGGCTGGTTTACCTTCAAACGCCTATAAAGAAGCGGACACTGAAATCTTCATATTTCAGGCACTTATCTTCAACGAGGAAGAATTGTAACTCAGATTCATAGGGTATAAGTCAGATGTCAAAAAACAGATTTATACGATTCCTGATTTCTGGCTTCTGTCTTCTGACCTCTGTCTTCAGTAAATATGAAAAGGGTTCCGTTCTTTTTTATTCTTTTTTTTCTCCTCGTTAATTCCTCTTGCAAAAGAGCAAAGGAATCTTTCCAGAACAATATTCCTTTAAGAACCTCTGTCCCTTTTGTCGTCATTCACAAGGAAACTCTCTACGTTGAGATAAGTTATACGGAGGACGAAAGAGAAATTGGCTTAATGTTTAGAGAAAAACTTGATGAGAACAGAGGGATGCTTTTTATCTTTGAAAATGAAAAGTTACTTTTGTTCTGGATGAGGAACACAAAGGTACCTCTCTCTATTGCATTTATAAACAGTAAGGAAATTATTGTTGATATTCAGGATATGGAACCAATGACAGAAACAGGACATAGGTCAAGGTTCCCCGCCATCTATGCACTTGAAGTAAATCAAGGATGGTTCAAGGAACATAATGTAAGAATTGGTGACACTGTCTCTATCTATTTCTGATAGATGGAGAAACTTATCTAACGGGGTAAATCCCCCTTTAGGAAAGGGGGACTTATTAGAAGGATATTCTTTTGAAAAGAGATACTTGTGGGAAGGCAAACTTTTTTTGAAATGATACTTAAACTTCTCTTTACTTTTCTTATAGTTCTACCAAATAAACCGAATGATGTCAATCTCATCTCAAACAGATATTTTGACATTTTCTACCCCTCAGCAAGGAAGAACATTGCTGAAGATGTAAGTAACTACTCTGTAAGTGAGCTTGAAAGAATATCAAGAAATCTCCACATAACAGCTGTAGAGAAGATACAAATTTCTATTCTGGAGGAAAATGAATTTAATGAAAAATATGGAAGTTATCTACCGGAATGGGGTATTGGCTTTGCCATCCCTAAGAAAAGCCTCATAATACTGAAATTCCCTATGTCTTTCTTTAACCCGTCCAGACTGAAATTCATTGTGGGGCATGAGATTGCTCATGTCCTCATCCATAGAAAAGCAGGAGCATTCATACCAAGGTGGTTTGATGAAGGAACTGCAATATATCTTTCAAAAGAGCCAAACTTTATTGATGAAATAAAACTATCTACAGCAGTCATACTTAAGAGAATAATCCCACTTAAGGATTTAACGCAGTCCTTCCCTTATTCTGGAGCCAGAGCGAACCTTGCGTATATTGAAAGTGCTTCAACAATTGAGTATCTTATTTCTGAATATGGACCATACATCGTTAATCAAATACTTTCAGAAACAAAAGAGGCAAGGGATTTTGGAAACGGTTTTCTGATTGCTACAGGAGTTGACCTTACAGTCTTTGAATTGGAGTGGCGAACCTGGTTAAAGAAAAGGTTTACTGTAACTTTCATTCTTAAACCAAACCTCTTATTTCTCATTGTAGCAATCTTTGTTATTATCATAGGCATAACAAGGAAATTAAGAAGAAGTAGACTTCGCAGCAGTGATGAATGCATTGAAGATTAATTCCCTATGTCGATTATCATCTATCCTTTCAGGATGCCACTGAACTGCTAAGAAAAATCTACCTCCAGGATTTTTAAGTTCAAGTGATTCAATAATACCATCGTGAGCGGTCGCGGTTATCCTCAAGTCATCACCAATATGCTCTGGATCTACTGCTTGATGATGTGCTGAATTAACCAGAATCTCCTCTTCCCTGAAAATCTCATAAAGAAGGGAATCCTTCATAATCTTTACACTATGCCTGTTGTCAACGGTTCTACTTTTCTTATTGTGTGTTTCTAATTGCTTCAGATGCTGAATAAGTTTTCCACCACTTACAATATTTATAAGCTGTATTCCCCCGCAGATTGCGAATATTGGCTTATTGGTTTGCAAAACCTTTCTTGCAAGATAGATATCAGCATCTGCCCTCCTTTTATGAACAAGTTTTGTTTTCGGATGCTTTGTTTCATTATACAGTTCTGGTGGATAATCATCGCCGCCTGTAAATATAAAACCCTGTGCAACCTCAATGTAGTAATCGAGGGAAGATAATTCACGGAAAGTAGGGATGAGTAGAACCATTCCACCGCTCTGCTGCACGGAATCAACATAATGAGTATAAACCTTGTAAAGGTCACGGAACCTAAGGTCACCTGCCTTATAGCCATCATATTCGGAGTATGACATACTGATGCCTATAATCGGCCTCATTCATCCCTCCTTCTTTCTTTATCTTTGTACTTTTTCATTGACGTTTCCTGCTTACTGCCTACTCCCTACTCCCTACTGTATTTTTTCTCCCTACTTCCTACTACTTACTCCCTACTGTGTTTTTTCTCCCTACTACCTACTCCCTACTATGTTTCTTCTATCTTGTCCTTCTACCTACTCCATACTCCCTACTCCCTACTATGTTTTTCTGTCGTTTCCTCAAATTTTATTCCCAATTTCTCGAGTTCTAAAAGGATAGGTTCATATATATCAGGTTTAACGGGGATTTTAACGCCTTCCTCTTTAATTTTTCCCTCGATTATCAACTTTGTTCCTATTGCCGCTGGTAGACTGACCATTCTTGCCATCGCTGTATCTCCTTTCGGAATGCCAAAATCAACAAGCATTGATACAATCTTCTCTTTTCTCTTCTCTTCCGGATAGCTGCAGAAGAATTCATGGCGAAGAATAATCATGTCCCTCTCACCCTCTTCGTACTGTAACTTTTCAAGTAAAAGGGGAACAAGAATATCGAGTGAAGAGCCTTTGTCAAGCTCTATTTTTCTGTCACTGAGAAGTCCAAGCCATTCAAACCTCTTTATTATATCGGATGTTTCATCAATGTTTAATTTTGCTGCAAGGTCTTTCTTTATATCACCCCTGGAATTAATCAATCTACCCATAAAATCTCTATAGGAAAGTCCTTTAATATCATCTCTCTCCTTTTCATCAACGAGCCCAATTTCAACCATTTTCTTCCAGGTATCGCACCAGCCTGGATAACGGAGAGTTCCTCTGAACATTGATTTCGTTTCTGGTATTGAATATTTTTCAATGTAAGGAATTGAATCCCTGTTTGTATATGCTTCAAAATCTCCGATATTTTCAATATGAATCATGGAATAGTTAGCAAAAAGTTCTTCTCCTGGGATAAAAATCTCCTTCCCATCTTTCAGGTACCTACCACTATTTTTTCCTGCAAGTGCAACACCTCTCGGATTCCATGAAAATTTATACCCGAATGGATTTGTATTCGCTTCCGGAGCCGGAAGTCCACCACAGTATGAAAAAAATCCTTCTATTTCCCCGCCCTTTGATTTTACATTATGAATAATCTTCATTGCAGACATATGGTCTATACCCGGGTCAAGGCCTATCTCATTTAATATAATAATTCCTGCTTCCTTTGCTTTACCATCGAGTTCAATCATTGCTTGACTTACATAGGATGTTGTAACCATAGGTTTCTTTAAATCAATACACACATCTGCAACTTTAGTATGATAGGTATAAGGAAGTAAACTGATTGCAATATCCGCATCTTCTACAAGTTTCCTGAGTGTTTCACTATCCTCTACAACCCATTGCAGAGTCTTACCTTTTGGGTGCCCCTCAGTGAGTTTTTCTGCTTTGCTTAATGTGCGACTTGCAATTGTGACACCAATATCTTCCTGGTCCAAAAGGTACCGTACAAGAGGCTTGGCTACAAGTCCTGCTCCTAATAATAGAACATTTTTCATCCTACCTCCTTTATATTGTAAAACATTAACCACAGAGCACACAGAGAAATTCTGAGTTTCTAAACCTCTGCCATAAAAAATTACATCGATTGTTCACTTTCATCATTTCATTCACTTTTATCTTTAACTCATACTTTGCGTAACTTTTACCCTGTTAGAAAATTTATTTTCTAATGGGGTTTATCCCTTATCCTTCATCCTTCGCTTTACGCTTTACGCTTTACGCTTTACGCTTTACGCCCTACGCTCTACGCTTTACGCTCTACGCCTTACGCCTTACGCTCCTCGCCCCAGGTACTTCTCAAGATACTTAAAATCATCAGTGAGTTTCCCTTCGTAAAGAATAACCCCATTTTTCAACTCATAAGGTAAATTACAATCTTCAAGGGATTTTGAAAAGTCTACCTTTATAATATCAGGGATAAACTTCATGAGTGTTTTACTAAAATACATAGATGATTCGATGGGTATCTCACAGGGGAGATTATCAATTGCCATTATTACAGGACCCCGTCCTTTATATCCATCTTTTGCAGCATCATTAAAGGGGTCGTAAACAAATACAGGATTATCAGGTGTTGTGGAATGTAATGTGCATTGGATAGCCCCCTCGATGTCACAAGAGATGTCGCCAATAACCCTCAATCTTGGATTTTCCATCTCATAAAGTTGTTTGAGATATTCCTTTGTAACAAACCTCGGGTATTTTGCTTCCCAGTATATACAGTTTATAAGAACGGTTATATAAGGAACATAATCATGAAACCGTGAACGGTACTTATTAGGATGCTTATAGTAGTCCATAAGGTCAAACGATGCACCGGAAATGGACTCAACCATATCCTTCTCCTTAAAAACCACTTTATATAAAACCCTGTTTGATGAAGAATCACTGTTAGCTATTTCATCAGGTGGTATCTCCTCAACAGGAAGACAATCGAGTATCTCCTGTGCGCCACCTGAAACATTACCGTATCCCGCAAAGGCAAAAAGAATCGGGCAGAGAGAACTATCCAGTCCTTTCTCAATTATTTCCTTGCCAACCTGAGTTATATGCTCTTTTGCATCTTTTATCTCCCTATACTCGTATGCCCTCTTAATTCGCGTAAAAGGATTATTTATCCCTTCCCATCTCAGCCTTTTACCAACTGCCCAGAGTGTATCGATCATGCCTGCAATGCCTGCATATCTTCCAAATGCGATAAGTCTCCTTCCATTTTTATCCATTATCCTCTCATAATCAATCAGCTGGCATCCACGTTCCATCATCCTTTTCAACATTGGCATATTGTATGATTGACCCTTAATGGTATGGGAAAAAAATATATAAGTATTACCGGGGCAAAAGAAATCAAGAGGAATTTCCTTTACTGCAAAAACTATAGGACAATCTGAAATATCCTCTTTTATCTCTGCTCCCACCTTTACATAATCTGTATCTGGAAATACCCTTATACTCGAAGGCTGAATTCGTAACCTTATATTGTATTCATTAATCAGTCTTTTTACATCTTGAGGAATAAGAGGAACCCTTCTTTCCCAGCGATTCTTATCCTCTCTTCTTATTCCAATGATATCAGTCATTACTTCTCCCTCTAATCTAATGTCAACCTTGAACTGTTTGTTAAGAGCATTTTGATCGTTTTTTATGTTTATCCGGTTTTTTCGTCATTCATATTTATGGTTTCGTTTTTCCTTAGTTATAAGTCTTCTGATATCTGTCCTCAATTACCTCTCTTTCTTACTCTCCTTGTGTTCAGTTCCTTTGTTAAGAATTGTCCTGTATACGATTTCCTGCATCGTGCTATCTCCTCTGGTGTTCCCTCTGCAACTATATATCCACCATCATCTCCACCTTCGGGTCCAAGGTCAATGATGTAATCGGCAGATTTAATAACATCCATATTATGTTCTATAATAAGCACAGTATTTCCCTTCTTTACCAACCTATCTAACACATTAAGCAACATTTTTACATCCTCAAAATGCAAACCTGTTGTAGGTTCGTCAAGGATGTAAAGAGTCCTCCCTGTCGCAATTTTCGATAGTTCTTTTGAAAGTTTTACCCTCTGAGCTTCACCACCTGAAAGAGTAGTCGCAGGTTGACCAAGTTTAATATATCCAAGACCAACATCATATAAAAGTTTCAGTCTCCTCTTAATCTTGTATATATTCTTGAAGTGCTCCATTGCTTCTGTTACTGTCATATTGAGAATATCTGAAATGTTCTTTCCTTTATATCTCACATCAAGGGTTTCCCGGTTAAACCTTTTCCCATTACATACATCACAAGGAATATATACATCTGGAAGGAAATGCATCTCTATCCTGATTATTCCATTGCCTCTGCAAGCCTCACATCTTCCACCTTTTACATTGAAACTGAATCTACCTACTTTGTATCCACGGATTCTTGATTCATGAAGAGTGCTGAAAAGTTCTCTGATATAAGTAAATAGTCCGGTATATGTGGCAGGATTTGACCTTGGAGTTCTGCCTATTGGCGATTGGTCTATGTTTATAACCTTATCTATGTATTCAAGGCCTTCTATGGCTTTATACTCTCCTACAGGTCTTCTTGACCTATAAAAATGTTTTGCAAGTGCCCTGTAAATAATATCGTTCATGAGGCTACTCTTACCAGAACCTGAAACACCTGTGATACAAACAAATAATCCAAGAGGGATTCTAACTTCTATTGATTTAAGATTATTATGCTTTGCTCCCTTTACAGTAAAGTATCCTGCCCCTGGTTTTCTTCTTATAGCGGGAACCGCTATTTTCCTCTTTCCTGAAAGATACATCCCTGTAACAGACTTTTTTTCGTTAATTATATCTTTTTTTGTTCCTGATGCAACTACTTCTCCACCGAATTCTCCTGCCCCAGGTCCAAGGTCTACTATGTGGTCAGCAGAAAGGATTGTCTGTTTGTCATGTTCAACAACTATAACCGTATTTCCAATATTCCTCAGATTTTTCAACGTTCGAAGGAGTCTTTTGTTATCTCTCTGATGAAGACCCACACTTGGTTCATCAAGGATATATAAGACCCCCATCAATCCGGAACCTATCTGTGTTGCTAAATGAACCCTCTGCATCTCTCCCCCGGAGAGTGAATCAAAAGACCTGCTAAGAGTTACATAATCAAGTCCAACATTTACGAGGAAACTTAATCTATTCCTGATCTCCTTAACGACCTGATGAACTATGAGTTCTTCCCTTGCTGTTAGCACAAGTTCCCTCTCAAAAAACCTAAAAGATTCTTTTACAGACATCTGAACAATATCATTTATGTTTTTCCCATGAACAAGAATAGAAAGAGCCTCTTTTCTTAATCGTGCGCCCTTACAGATTGGGCAGGGAAGCACTGACATATACTGCTCAATTTCATATCTAATCCAGTCGGATTCTGTTTCCTTGTACCTCCTCATCAAATTGGGAATAATCCCCTCAAAACCCCATTCCTCTTCCTCTCCATAAAGAAGTATTTCCTTCATATCTTCAGGGATCTGCCCCCAGGGGGTGTTAAGGTCAAAACCATATTTCTCAGAAAGTTTGTTTAGTTTCGAGAGTATCCAATTTCCGCGTGGTTCTCCCCAGGGACCGATTGTACCTTCAAGAATAGAAAGGTTATTGTTTATAATAAGAAGTTCTTCATCTATCTCCATTTTTGTTCCAAGCCCGCTGCATTCAGTGCAGGCACCAAAGGGACTGTTAAATGAGAAAAACCTTGGTGTAATCTCACCGTAACTTATATTACAATTGGGACAAGCAAGCAGTTCACTAAAAAGAATATCCTCTTCACCCTTTTTTGTTACGATTAACTGACCTTCCCCCTCTCCTAAAGCCATCTCTACAGAATCCGCCACCCTTTTTCTCATACCTTTCTTAGTAATCAATCTATCTATGATAATTTCAATAGTGTGTTTTCTTTTCTTGTCAATCTTGGGAATATCTTCTATCTCATAAATCTTACCATTAATCCGAACCCTTACAAACCCCTTTTTCTGAACAGATTTCAGAATCTCTTTATGTTCACCCTTCTTTCCCTTTACAACAGGTGCAAGAACCATTATCTTTTCACCAGCAGGGAATTTCAGAATTGTATCAGTTATCTGGTCGGATGTCTGTTTGGCAATTGGTCTACCACATTTATAGCAGTATGGAATACCAATGTGTGTAAAAACGAGCCTGAGATAGTCATAGATTTCTGTAACTGTCCCTACGGTAGAACGTGGATTTTTAGAAGCAGTTCTTTGCTGAATAGATAATGCTGGAGATAGACCCTCAATAAAATCCACATCGGGCTTTTCCATAATCCCAAGGAATTGTCTTGCATATGCAGAAAGGGATTCGACATATCTCCTTTGACCTTCAGCATAGATTGTGTCGAAAGCAAGGGAACTCTTGCCTGAACCGGAAATACCAGTGATTACTACAAATTTATCTCTGGGGAGTTCTACATCAATATTTTTCAGATTGTGAACTCTAACACCCTTTACACTTATCTTTCTTGTTGACATATTTATTTACATGTTAATCTATTAGTATTACACATATATATGTTCTTTTTAATGTGCCATTGCGACTATACTTTCACACTATAAACTGATACAATCTCTCTTTCTTTAATTTGGATTTTTTCTTGCTCACTAATCTAATTTCTTTCATTTATTTTTTTAATATATTGATAACGCAACGGGCTAATAATTCAGTAACTATATGTTTAATCTGTGTAATTTTTTTTCTAATCTGTGTAATCAATAAGAAAAACATGGAGCAGAGCGGACTCGAACCGCCGACCTGTGCGTTGCGAACGCACCGCTCTCCCAACTGAGCTACTGCCCCTTTCCATAACTTTTAATTATAATGCAAAAAAAGAAATGTGTCAAGGGGTTAAGAAAATTTTTTTTGACCTTTTATAAAAACCTAACAAAAGTTCTTGACAAGAATATATAAATAATCTATATTATACAAAATTAGTAGGATTTAATGAAAGGAGGTGAAAATATGAAATTCTTATTGTTTGCATGCGTCCTTCTTCTCTTTGCTACTCCTGTTTTTGCGGGTCCTCCAAATGTTGGTGATCCCGCCCCAGATTTCACCTTACCTGATACAACGTATACATACCACAGCCTCTCCGATTACCAGTGGAACGTAGTCTTTTTGAACCTTGGAACATCCTGGTGAGGAGGATGTCAATCTGAGTATCAGGTTATGTCACAATTACAGGCGCATTACGATTCAGTAAGTGCTCCTGTACAGGTTTTGGTAGTAGATATCCTTGAGCCTATGTCAATAACAAAATACATACAGAGAACCTACAATATATACCCTCCTTGTTTGAACGACCAGCCTGGAGTGGTTTGGGGTTTGTATAATTACGATGGTTATATACCGACGAATTATGTCATACGGGGCGACAGTAACCAGACTGTACACTATAGGTACCATACAATGACTCTATCACAAATGATATATCAAATAGACCAGGCACTTGCTGCGAGTGTTGAGGAAATACCTGCAACAGTAGACCATACAACATTAAAAACATCAGCAATCACGAGAAACAGAGTCAGCATTGAATACAGCCTGAAGAATAGATCTAACATCAGACTGATGGTTTATGATATAA
>SOIS01000134.1 GCA_004375965.1 Candidatus Cloacimonadota bacterium
CAGAAAGGATAGTTAATGCTGCATCTCTGTCTGAGAAAGATTGTGTTGATGAAGTGGGCCCGGGTCTTGGTGTGGTCACAGAAAAAATCCTTAAAAAAGGAGCAGAAGTAATCGCAATAGAAATAGATAAGAGACTCTCTTCTTATCTTAGAAAACGTTTTTTAACGTTCAAACATTTTCATCTTATAGAAGATGATTTCTTTCGGTTGGATAAACAAAAACTTTTATCTTACAAAGGGAAGAAAACGATGAAGTTTATCTCAAATCTCCCCTACAGGGGAGCAAAAAAGATAGTGCGAAAACTCTCCAGAATGAATACCTTCATATCCATTGTAATCACACTACAAAAAGAAGTTGCTGATGTTCTCCTTGTAGAACCAGGAAAGAGTGCTTCGAGTAGTCTGACATACTTTGTACATTATAGGTTTAAGCCTGTAAAACTTTTTGATATTCCTTTGAATTTCTTCTACCCGGTGCCAACAGTCAATTCTTCTACAATTTTTCTTCCCACTCGTAGGCCTCAAAGGAAAGCTTTTGATGAGGAGTTTTTTTTTAGGACACTTGATCTTCTCCTGAAGCCGAAAAGAAAAAAACTGAAGAACAATATTAAATCAACATTTAATATTTCTTATAATAAAATCGAGGAGCTTCTGGAAAAATGTAGCATAGAAAATAACTCTCGCCCCACTGATCTTACAATAGAAGAGATAATAAATCTTTCGAATCTATTGAAAGAACAAATCCTGTAGAAATAGGGAAAATAAGAATGCCCGAAATTAGAAAAATGAAAAAATGTTCTTAACAGACGAAAATAAAAAAGGAATCTGTTAGTATGAATTTCCTAATTTCTAATTTCTCAATTTCGGTTTTTACAATTCTCAATTTCCAATTTCCTAGTTTCGTTATTTCGTGTTTTGAGTATTTCAATTTCCAAATTTCAAGCGCTTGTTTACAGACTAATGACCGATGTTCTACTATTAAAGGAGAACAGTTAGTTGTAAAAAGTAAAAAGCTGCGGTTTCTAATTCCTTTTATTTTTATATTGCTATCTATATCACAATCGCACTCTTCCCAATATCAATTTCTCTTTCATCATTACAATGATATCTCTTCGTATACCCAAGCCTTTTTTCTCCCTTCTTATAAAGAAAGTAGGTTCTTCTTCGGAATTGATGCATCTCAGAATGCGAACAAAAATATAACTCTTTCTAAGAATGAAACGAGTTCAATTATTAAATTTAATATGGGTATGCGACCATTACACTGCCTTATATTCAATCTAAAAGAAAAGATTTCACATAATCATATAGAGACAGAGAATATCGAATCAAAGATAGCAAAGAATGAACTTCTTTTTGAGACTACCTACAGACCAAAGGATTGGATAGAGATCACACCATACTTTCTATTATTAAGTGATCATTATAAACGAACATTACAAGCTACTCTCGACATTGACAACTCTGGAAGGGGAAAAGGTATAAGAGGAATCTTGGATATTAAAAATATAGGAAGTATTAGCTCGGAAATTGGAATTCTAGAACAATCGATCAGTAATGAAAAAAAGGGGGTTATTGATTTAAGTTTTGAAAAAGAATTTTCTAAGATAATAATCGTAGGAAATCTTGAGGGTAAAAATATCCTCACTCAATATCCTGTACTAAATGGGAAGGAGGAAAAATACCTTGAGTCCTCGAAGGGAAATATCTTCAGTGAATTTTCACTTTTAAATCGGATAATTGCTTTCATTACCTACGAAGGTAGTTACAGAAACGAAATCTATACCCTTCTTGAGGGGTACGGTGGAAAACACAACAATGAAAAAAGGACGTCTCATAATATTGCCACAAATCTAAGCTATCCTGTGAATTCACGGATTTCGTTAGATGTTAGTATAGAGAGATACAACGGGAAAAAACTGTATCAAGACGGCTTAAACGATGAACTATCAACAGTCAAAACCTTCACCCCTTCCCTTACATTCCATCCAAATAAGAATTCTGAGATCAAGATTAAAAGAATTCTAAGACTGAGCTCCTTTACCTTTCCAAGTCCATTGACTGTAACAGACCGAGATATTCTTGATAAGTCCATCTTTCTCATAACAAGGTATAATCTTCCAGGAGGAACAGATGTTGCTCTCTCCCTTGGTAGAACAGAGAATCATATTATCTACATAAGAAACGAGATGTCAGCAAACAATGTATGCAGGACAAAATATAATGTTGACGCAAACATTAATTACTTTTTACCTCAGAGGATAAAAATCAAAGAATTTTTCTCTCTCGTCTCAAATTACCAGATCTACGACTTTTCTTCAAATAGAGACCTCTTCACAAGAAGTTTTGCACACAAATCTCAACTTACAATTTTAAACCTCCGTCTTTTTCAGCCTACACTAAAATATAAATTTAATAAACAGGACTGGGGACCATATCTCTATTCGTATGAAGCAGGGCACTACATGTTTTATCGAAACATAGTAACCAGAAAGGAATCGTATGAAATAGACATTGAAATAAGACCCTTAACATACCTTTCTATCATACCATCCTACGCATTTAACAAGAATCGATTCGAGGATCTTAGCTCTTTTTCTGAACAGTCAAATAACGAGCAAATAGAGGAAGATTATTCAATAAGTATGGAATTTAAAAAAAATAACGATACGTTGATTGATTTTGATTTAACCTGGGTAAGGAGAAATGAAGGCAAAAATTTTTATGAGATGAAAGCGAGGATTACATATGGATTATAGAAGATTAAAGATTATTTTTATTATAATACTCCTATCAACTGCTTGTGATTGGTTCAATCCAAGGGAAGCAGAGAAACCTTCGGAGGGAGAATCAGAGTGGCAGGAACCTATAAGCCCTTCTATAGTTATTTCAAATCTTGAACGTGCTTTTGAAGGCGGAAACATCTATAACTACTCATCCTCTCTTTCCCGTGACTTTATTTTTTATGGAGACCCTGCTGACTCACCTTACGTTGAACCCGGTAGTTTTAACGATTGGGATTATGACGTAGAAAAGGAAGTAGCAACAATGATTTTTAATACTTTCGTCCGAATCAACCTCTATTTTGAGGATTCACTTAAGGACAGTACTGGAACTTACGCAACCTTTTATGAGATCTACAGTATGAATCTTGAATCACTTGATTCAACTGTTATTGCAGTAGGACTCGCACAGTTTCAACTTGCACTTGATTCAACAAATCTTTGGTCAATCATTGAATGGAGAGATTTCAGGATAGATAGTATCTACATTGATTGGGGAATTCTTAAAGCCAATACGAGATAAGGAGCGTTTATGATTGATAAATGTACAGTTAGAGGAAAATGTCAGGATAGCAAAAACATTAAGATGAAAGAATTACAGTCAGTGATTAGTAAAGCATGGAGGTTTTTTCCACAGAAGAAAAAGGAAAAAATATTCACATCTCTTCTAAAAAGATGGATAGCATCAAAGGACCCAAGTATTTTCTTTCTCCCAGAAATTAGAAAAGATAAGAAAGTCCCCTTTGTAGTTCCTCTATGTGTTCTCAGTTCAGACTGGCCTGGTCTCTCAGATAGCTGTATTGGTGTTATCCACGAGAAGGGATGGAATCTGTCATATATAGAAAGCTTTGTAATTGAATATGAAAAAAAAGAACTTGGGATAATTCTCCTAATTATCAAAATAAAAACAGAGAAGGAACTAAAGAAATTTTGCAATGATAGAGGTGAAATTCTCAAAGATCTAAGAGTGGTAGCAACCGGTAGTAAAGCAAAAACTTCACTGTTGGCTGGTGAGACGAGAAAATTAGAAATCTATGGACATGTGATAGAGAACATTAAAGAGATTGCAATATCACAACAAGAAATGGAGGGGATCTTAAAAGATGATGGTGAGACACTCAAATTTTTCTCAAGTAGGTCCGAATCCTATTTAGAAGAAAGAAGTTACTCAGATCTAGCTCAACAGATAGTAACAAATTACCGTTATCAAAATCTTGTACGGAAGATTGGGGGAAGACCACAATTCTGGATAAAAAACATTAAAACAACACGCGAACATCTAACAGGAATCACAATTGCTGCATTTGAAAGAGATATCTCCCTGAATGACTGGCTTGAGGCAATATACCAAGCAGTGCCAGATTACAGCATTAAATATAATAAGGAATTTGTCACCGATGACGGTATAGTGGTTTACAGAATAGAAATGTGTGATAAAAAGGATAAACCTTACTCAAAGAAGAAAATCACTGATATAAAGAGGGCTTTAATGAAGGCACACATCTCAAGAAGGATGGAAAGAGTTAGATGGATGGAATTAATGGGCGGATTTGAGCACTATATGAGGGCTATAATCCCGTTACTTATAAAGGAATATTCACTGTCCAGGAAAGCTCAGGTCTATATAAGCATTGTTCAAATGACAACCTATCTTGCAAAATTTAAGATACTAATTGTTACTGGGGTTCCTTCCTCGGGAAGAATGAGCTACGGCTACAGTATTACAGAAACATTAGAAAAAGAGAATGGGATAAGTATCATTTCTGCCAAACCACCAAAGAAGTATGGTGA
Organism: Candidatus Cloacimonadota bacterium; assembly: GCA_004375965.1. Taxonomy (GTDB): domain Bacteria; phylum Hydrothermota; class E44-bin80; order E44-bin80; family E44-bin80; genus SOIS01. The sequence goes on from SOIS01000134.1 coordinate 4,574, forward strand.
TGTGGAGGTCGATATCATTGATATTGGGGCAGACCTTGATATGTTTCCCAATATAGAGGATGTTTATAAAACAGTAAAAAGGTGTGTGAAGGAAGTCATTGGGGAATTCAGAGATTTTGATGAAGGTATGAGGAAACTTGAAGTTTCCAAGTTAACAGAAGTTAAGGAGATGCTTGAAGCATACCCTGAAAATTTTGTGAGAGAGTTTTACTACAGACTTGATGATTTTTACAGAATAGGAGCAGAAGCAAGAGAGATTGCAGAACAGATCAAACTCGGAATACAAGGTTTGGAAACATATGAAACAAAGAGAAAAAGATATGTAATAATAAAGAGAAAGTTCTTTTTAAAATCAGGGGACAGAAACATTCCCAATTCAACAATTTTGGTGTTGGTCTATTCATCAAAGATGAAGCTTCTTTCCCGTGTTTTAGAACTTCTTCGTGATTATGAAGTAACATTAAGCAAAATTGAAAGAAGAGATGTAACAGTTGTTATCCTGAGAGTACAGCAGAATAATAAACCCATCCCATCTCAGGCGATAGAAAAAGTCGAGAATTTCTTTGAAACAATTCCACCTTTGAAGTAAGAATGGGATAGAAGATAACAGTTAAGGAAGAAAA
>SOIS01000138.1 GCA_004375965.1 Candidatus Cloacimonadota bacterium
AGGTGCAGCCAACTTTGGGAAAATTGCTTTTGCTCAAGCGGTAGTTCTTTATTTTGCCTTAATAGCTAATCTGGGGCTAAACATTTTGGGGGTAAGGGAAGTTGCTAGAAATAGAAATAGTATAGATAAATATGTGAGCAATATATTAGGTCTGAGGCTGGTGTTGGCAGCACTCTCTTTTTCTTTATTGCTTATTTTTGTATGGGTGATTAATGAAAGCGCCGAGGTAAAATATTTAATTATTTTTTTTGGTTGTTCCCTCTTTTTTTCTGCTTTATTATTAGAATGGCTTTTTCAGGGAGTAGAGAAAATGGGGTTCATCTCTTTATCGAGAATCTTAAACAGGTTTTTCTATGTTGCTCTAATTTTCCTCCTGGTAAAGAGCTCCCAGCAGATACTAGCTATACCCTGGCTTTATACAGGAGGCACTCTTATTGCAAGTGGATTTCTTCTTTATGTCTATGTGAGGCGATTTGGAAGGCTAAGACTGAATTTTGACTTTCTCTTCTGGAAAGATATGCTGAGACGGGCACTGCCTATGGGTGCAGCCTTCATAATGATTCAAATTTACTACAACTTTGATACAGTGATGTTAGGATTTATGAAGAATGACGAAGTTGTGGGATGGTATAATGCTGCCTACAAAATAGTATTGTTTATCTGGGCCTTTATTCCCATTTTTATCAATGTAATATTTCCTTTGATGTCCAAATATTACCAGCAATCTAAAGAGAAACTAGAGCATCTCATATCCTCGGCTACAAGGCTGATGAGCATCATTGCTTTTCCGTTGGGAATCGGCGGGACACTTTTGGCCAGGCCAATTATGAGTTTTCTCTATGGAGAGGAATTTAATAATGGAGTGATTGCTCTTCAAATACTTATCTGGACGGTGGTAGTGATTGCTATACGGTGCACCTATGAACAATCTTTTCTCGCTTGCGATAGGGAGAAAAGATATTTTTGGGGAGTGATGGTGGGAGCAAGCAGCAATATTATTTTGAATTTGATTTTGATTCCTTATTTTGGTTTAAAAGGAGCAGCTATAGCTACGGTTATCAGTGAGCTTGTTTTTTCTCTATATATGTTTTGCTATTTTAATCTGGTAAGCAGAATAAAAATGCTGGGCTTTCTTCTGAGACCTTTTCTTGCCGCTTCTTTTATGGGGTTTGTGCTCTATTATCTCAAGGATGCGAATTTGTTGCTATCCATATTGATAGGAGTTATCACTTATTTTGCAGCTATTTTCCTTCTAAAAGGGATACCCTGGGGAGAATTAAAGGAATTGAAGGCGCAAATTGCCGAGAAAGGATAAATTCTAAGAGAAAACGGATGTATGATTTGTCGATAATAATCGTAAATTGGAACACTAAGGAGTTATTGCGTCGATGCCTTAATTCTATTTACCATAATACCAATAAGCTCAGCTTCGAGGTTCTTGTGGTGGATAATGCCTCCGGGGACGGGAGCGCAGAGATGGTAGAGAAGGAATTTCCTCAAGCTAGGTTAATAAAGAATAAAGAAAATCTT
>SOIS01000181.1 GCA_004375965.1 Candidatus Cloacimonadota bacterium
TGGGAGAATGAATTCTTACCGACGCCTTTGCTCTTATTTGGTCTTTTGATTCTGCCGGTTGTGCTGTCATGCATCTTATTATTGGCAATGCGAACTGGTGGAATGCTATGACCGCGCTTGTTGGGAAGCCCGGCAGGCCGATCACCGGCTTTTTTCCTATTCGTGCAAGTATGGCTGGCTTTCCAGGCTTCATTGCTACACCATGCACGATTATTTCCGAATCTTTCATATCTTCGATGACATTGATGCATATATCACCTGTTCCTTTTGAAGTGCCTCCTGATATCAACACCATGTCGTATTTCAGAGAGTCATCGAGCGCTGATTTTATTTCTTGGTAATCATCTTTTGCTATTCTCATAAATTTTGGGATACAGCCGTGTTCAATTAATAGATCGGAGATAGCCCTCGAGTTTGTATCATATATCTCTCCTTCTCTTAGTTTTCTTCCTGGCTCCACTATTTCATCTCCTGTTGAGATTACTGCTATGACCGGCTTCTTGTAGACTTTCAATGTTTGTATTCCCTGGGTTGAAAGTGTTGCAGTCTCCCGTGCGCTAATAATCCCGTCCTGTCGTGCGATTACTTCTCCTGTCATAATGTCAGAGCCTGCATGCATGATGTATTCTCCAGGAACTACTGGTTTGAACACTACTACTTCTTTACCCTCTATATCTGTGTCTTCAATCATAACTATTGCGTTTGCTCCTCTCGGCACTATTGCTCCTGTCGCAATCTCGCTGCAGTAACCTTTCCTGATTTCTGTTTTAGGTGATACTCCAGGAATTATTTTTTCCCTGTTGAGAATTAATCTTATCGGGTTTACTTCGTCTGCATAGAAAGTGTCAGAAGCAACCACTGCATATCCGTCTCTTGTTGATCTGTCAAACGGGGGAACATCGATACCTGCAATTATGTCTTCTGCAAGAACTCTTCCTAGGGCTTCTGAGATAGGTATCTTCTCGACGGCTAGTGGTTTTGGTTTTATAGCTGTGTGAAACTTGTGCTTCGCTTCATCTATAGGCAGAACTTTCAAGAACCTTCTTCTCTCGTTTTTATTCATATTTTAACCAAACAGGTATACATCCACCTTTTCCCCTTTTTCATAGCCTTCATGATTCTTATCAACAATCACATAACCATTTGCTCTTACAAGCGTGCTGAGTATTCCTGATCCGGAAACCCTTATAGGATTAACAAGACCGTTTTCAAACATTACCCTTACAAAATCTATTCTTCCTATCTGGGATGTTATTTTTCTTGAAAGTTCCCCTCTTGTTTTTGGATACGGGAACGAAGGATTGACGTTTTGCATTAGCTGGATTGCCTGATATATTAATGCATCAAAACAAACAACCGCTGCCACAGGGTTCCCTGGGAGGAGAAAAATAGGACGATCATTCAAGAACCCTAATCCGCAGGGAGATCCTGGCCTTATGTTTATTCCATGTACTATTAGCTCTCCAAGTTCTGAGACCACTTTCGGAACAACGTCTTTTTTCCCAACAGATGTTCCTCCTGTTATTA
>SOIS01000076.1 GCA_004375965.1 Candidatus Cloacimonadota bacterium
TGATGAAGTAGAGTTCGATATCGTTGAAGGAGATAAGGGACCAAAGGCAACTAATGTAGTTAAAGTAGGTTAGTTCAATCTTTAGAAAATTCCTCTCTTTTGCAAGCTTTCCTTCGATAGAGATAATTCTGAACGTAAAAGAAAGGTTTATTAAATGAAAGGAGGTGATTAGATATGCCACGAGGAACGGTCAAATGGTTTAATGAAAACAAAGGTTTTGGTTTCATTCAACAAGAAGATGGACCAGATGTCTTTGCACATTTTTCTGAAATTTCTGGAGAAGGTTTTAAGACCTTAGCAGAAGGTGATGAAGTAGAGTTCGATATCGTTGAAGGAGATAAGGGACCAAAGGCAACTAATATAGTTAAAGTAGGTTAGTCTAACCCTTACATTCCTGAGCCGTGCTGGTGATGTAATATGTCCAACATGCATAGTCTGTCCTGGTTCACCCCTTCCGCAGTTGGGAATTCCCCATAATTTCCTGTGGTTCATATTACAGATTGCGTCACATGATTCCCAGAAAAGGGGTATTGTCACAGTATATGTTGGTTTTTTTATACATCTCTATTATCTTACTATTCTTGATTCTATAGGCAATCTCTGTTCCAAACTGGAAGTTTACCCTCCTTGGTCAATACTCCACAACTTCGATTCGTCTTAAAGAGAACGCCATCGTTCGTATCACCGATTAACGAAGCAAGAGTCAGACTCACCCGGTTCCAGGTTTATATTTGTCATTCTAAACAGCGGAATCCATTCCATCTATCTGCATGCATTGCACCTTCATCATCGTATGCAACTGTTCCAGACAACCTGGAACAGTTGCATCTTTGTAAACATATGCTATACTTGAACGCTATCTGAAATTATTCAACATTTCAGTTGTTACAAAACTTTTTCTTGCATGACTCCCTTAGATCCCCACTTCCCTTTCAAGCTCAAACGCATGACAAATTGATGATAGTTTCTAACCAACAAACCAAATAAATCTTTAAACAATTTATTAAGTCTTTTACTTTTCTTTTTTCCTGAATAGTATCCTTTGTAGTCTGTTTTTCCCTTGACTTTACCCAAATTTTTTGTATTATTATTTTATGAAAAGACTGATACTTGCATCCGCCTCACCGAGAAGGAAAAAGGCATTAAAAAAATTAAATATACCTTTTCTTTCTGTATCAAACAATATAGATGAACGTAAGGAAATTGAAAATCTTGAAATGATTCCTGAAGATTCAGCACTCTACCTTTCCAGAAGAAAGGCAGAAATTACCTCTAAGGAGTTCCCCGATGACTTTGTTCTTGGTATGGATACAATTGTCGTTCTTAACAGCGAAATCATCGGAAAACCAAAGGATGATAAGGATGCAGTGACAATCCTTTGGAAACTCAATGGTAGTTGGCATACTGTTATAACAGGTGTAACACTTATTAACAAGAAAAAGGGTTATGAAGATAACGGAATCTCAAAAACAAAAGTTAAATTTATCAAACATAACTTGAATTTTATAAAGAAATATGTCGCGAAGGGTGAATCCTTTGACAAAGCTGGGGCTTATGCTATCCAGTCCGACGGTAAGCATCTTATTGAAGAGATAAAAGGTGATTATTCAAATGTTGTAGGTTTCCCTGAAAAGACAGTTATAAAAATGCTAGAGCGAGCGGGATTAGTTAACCAAATCAGAGCAAAGACACGGATAACAAATTAATGAATAAAGAATTAACTGCAAAGATTATTCAAGCATGCCTTTGTTCTGTAATTGAAATTATGATTTTATCCGTGATAATCCGTGGCAATGTTTTCATAAGAGGGAGGAGAGATGACAATAAAGACTGAACGGATTGAAAAAGAAACAAAAGGATTCTCCGATGTAATAGATATAACAAATGATATTGAAGAACTTATAGATAGATGCAAAGTCGCAAATGGAATTGCCACGGTTTTCATTCCTGGTTCAACCGGTGCGGTTACAACCGTTGAGTATGAACCCGGACTAAAAAAGGACATACCTGAATTTGTTAACAAAATACTTCCTCAGGACGCATATTATCATCATAATGAGACCTGGCACGACGGCAATGGTTTCTCGCATATGAGAGCAGCTCTTTACGGACCTTCTTTAACTGTCCCCTTTGAGAACGGAAGGTTAGCACTCGGTACCTGGCAACAGATTGTGCTTCTCGATTTTGATGCAAGACCAAGAAAAAGAAGAGTTATTATTCAAATAATCGGAGAATAATTTGAGATTTAAGACAATTGAATGGGAAAATAATTCTATCAGAATTCTTGACCAGACAAAACTCCCTCGAAAGGAGATATATATCGAAATTAAATCGGTTAAGAGACTTGCGGATTGCATTAAAAAACTATCAATTAGAGGTGCACCTGCAATCGGTGTTGCAGCCGCCTACGGTGTTGCTTTGTCCTCTTTCATTTCTAGGAATCTTGAGATAAAAAAAGCGAAGATTAGAATAATGAAGGATATTGAAATGTTAAGAAAAACACGACCAACAGCAGTTAACCTTTTCTGGGCACTTGATAGAATGAAAGGAATTGTTGAAGCTCACAAAGAGAATGATGCAAAAAAGTTCTATTCCATTCTTCTTAAGGAGGCAAAAAAAGTTCATAATGAGGACATAGAACTCTGCAGGAAAATAGGAGAGAATGGTGCATATCTTGTTCCCAAAAACGCCACTATAATGACACACTGTAACGCAGGTGCACTTGCAACGGGTGGATGGGGAACAGCACTCGGTGTAATTTATGCTGCAAAAAAAATGGGGAAAAAAGTACATGTCTATGCTGGAGAGACAAGACCCCTTCTTCAGGGAGCACGATTAACGACGTGGGAACTTCAGAAGAACGGTATTCCAGTAACACTTGTTGTCGATAGTGCAAGGGCAACCCTCCTCAAAAAAGGACGAATTGATTTCATTGTGGTTGGTGCTGACAGAATAGCTTCAAATGGTGATGTTGCAAACAAGATTGGCACCTACCCACTTGCCCTCCTTGCAAGAAAACACAAGGTTGACTTCTATGTTGCTGCACCAACAACGACATTTGACCTTTCCATAAAAACAGGCACTGAGATACCCATAGAAGAAAGGGGTCCAGAGGAGGTAAGAGCCTTCTCAAGAATTAAAACGGCTCCTGCTTCTGTATGCGTCTTCAATCCTGCATTTGATGTAACCCCACATGAACTTATAAACGGAATTATAACAGAAAAAGGAATAATCACAAAACCATACAAAGAAAGCATAGCAAAATACATACGCGTAAGAAAAAAATAACGAAAGTTCGAAAATGGAAATTAGGAAAACAGAAATTAAAAACAAGAGATTTAAATTCATAATTTCAATTTCTTCCTTAAGGTTATCATTCTTTATTTTATTCCCATTTATACTTATCTTTCTTCCTATTGAGATCTTTGCTGTTGAGGGTGTGGATGTCAATATAACATATCCTCTCACATCCCCGAGGGAGTTATTCAGTGAAATAGAAAATTGGAAATATGTAAGGAGTGGTCCCCATATCTTCTCCCCCACATTCGAGTTTACAGGAGAGACTAACAGGGAATTAAACACCAATTTAGAACTAAATAGTGGTTTTTCCTATCATAACATAAGACAAACGATCGAAGCAGGGAGAAGACAGCTTTCAATCTACGATAGCATAAAAACAGACTACTTAAAATCATCATTTCACTATAAGGATGATTCTCTTTTTCTAAGATATAAAAAATCATCATGGTTCGATGTAAGAAAGGAAATATTCTCCTTTGCCTCATATCTTACAACAGAGGGGAAAGATTACATTGGAGAAATATCCACAAGCTTTAATCATTTTGATAAAAGAAATGATTACACTATTTCGTCAAGATTCCATAGATTATACGGCTATGAGAATATGCTTTCAATAGGTCTGACCTACTCCCATTCTTCATACTTAGTCGATAGGGAGAAAATACTGCAGGTAAACATAAAGGATAGATTTGCTTATGAAGATTATCTTTTTATTATCCCCGGTATAAAAGCCGAATTTATCTCCCAGATCCTTTTTACACCAGTTATCCAAACTATATATCTCATAAACAAGAATATTTCACTTGAGGCGAACATTGATGGAAAATCGTATGAAACCAATGTAAAGAGCCCGTACAATCTCCCTTACATCGCTTTTCCCGAATCACTTGAAACACCTCTTAATATTATTAAGGGTTCTATCAAGATGGATGTTATGGTAAATAACTCTTTTCTTATGAAGATAAATATGTGTGCACGGAAGACAAAATATCCTATCGTTGCCATTGAAAAAGAGAACCACACTTTATCCTATGTAAATATGGATACTTCTATTACGTTTACCTCTCTTCTCGCTGATATTAAGGTTTCAAAAGGGATAATAACCATAAACTCAAATTTCTCTTTTGGCTATACTCCATTTTATAAAGAAAGGGTTCCTTACTTTCCCCGTTATAAGTTATCTATGGATATTGTTCTGCATCCATTTAAGCCAATCTCTTTTGTAAATAATATTCAATATATTGGACGGACTTATGATAGTGAAGGAAAAGAGATAGAGCCATACTATATTGTATCTTCCTCCTTTGCGCTTAGGATAATGAAAAACGCTTCCTTGAATGTTGGTGCTCTTAATATCAACGATAATAGAGAAAGATTTATAGCCGATGTTCATTTTCCTGGAAGGATTTTAAAAACAGGAATTAAAATCTTCTTTTAACTATTATGGGAATTTTTACACCGCAAGAACGGTTTGCAATCCTTTTCCTAATCTTTTTACTCGTCCTGGGGACTTCAATCTACCTCTATAAACTCAATCACCCATCCTTCGCACCTGCATATATTATCAAGGATTTTGAAAAGAAACTAGAAGAAGAAAAAATTAGAGGGGAGGTTATTGAGTATAACCTTCCACTTCCCGAGCAAAAGAAAGCCCAAACTTGGACGAAGAAGAAAAATCTACCAAGAGGAAAGATAAATATAAATACTGCTGGTTTTAATGAACTGATA
>SOIS01000159.1 GCA_004375965.1 Candidatus Cloacimonadota bacterium
CCATTTCTAATGTCTTTTAACATATCCTGTGTTAGGATATGTTTCACCTTCATTCCCTTAAAGATATAAACCGGTTTTTCGTTTACGTAGACCTTAATCCGTTTTGATTCTTCCATCTATCTTTACATCTATTTCTTTAATGGTTTTTATAAAATCAATCAATATATCGCTTATCACAAGACCAGTATCGATGTAATCCCTTCCATTTTTGAATGTCGTATATCCATCACCACCTGCTGCCAGGAAGTCATTTGTTGCCACCGTGTAGAGCTTATTCAGTTCAATCTGTTTGGTTCCAATACCCAGAGCCGTTATCTCCTTATTCTTGATTTCTAAAGCGATTCCTGAAACCTGAAGGAAACCGCCGGAGCCCGGTTCCAGTTTTGCATAGTGTCTTACGATTTGAAGGATCTCACTACCGTTAAGTTTCATTGTAACAAGATCCCCTCCAAAGGGAAGAACAGTTAAAATATCTTCAATTGTAATCTCTCCTTCATCAATACTTGCCCTGATACCCCCTGCATTCATAAAAGCAATATCAGCTTTTGCCATTGTTCTCATAACATCGGCTATGAGGTCTCCAAGGTTTGTCTCTTTATTCCTCACATCCTCTCTTTTACCATTGAGAGGAGTAACTGCTGTTCCGATTACCTCTTTAAGTTTCGTATCAAGCTTTGCTGCATATTCATCCACAATTTCCTTAATTACTGAATCTTCTTTTACATCCTCTGTAACAGGTATAAGTTCGCCTTCGTATCCTGCTATTTTGCCCTTATCTATATCAAGGTCAAGTCTTCCAACATATTCGCCATATTCGTATGCTTGGCAGATAATGATATTATTCACCATTTCTGGTTCATCGAGCTTCGTGTGTGAGTGTCCTCCAATAATTATATCAATTCCTTCGGTAGATTCAGCAAGTTTCTTATCCATTTCATATCCTAAATGTGTAAGTGCAATGGTAATACCTTCTCTATCTAATTCTGTGAGAACCTCTTTTGCAGTTGTTATAGGGTCAAGAAATACAAGGCTTTTCACATTTTTAGGGTGCGTTGTTATTGGTGTCTCGTCTGTTACGAGTCCAAGGATGTGAATATGGATTCCCCTTATGTTTCTTGTAATAAAACTTGTTGCTATAGGAACCTTTTCCTTTTCTGAAACGACATTTGCCCCGAGGATAGGAAAATCTGCAAGTTTTCTTAACTTATTTAGATTCTCCTGTCCGTAATCAAATTCATGATTGCCCAGCACCATTGCATTAAGACCCATTTTATTAAGGCAGATAATATCGGGTTCACCCTTGAATATAGTGCTCATTGGTGTGCCCTGTAGCACATCTCCAGCACAGAGAAAAAGAGTAGGGGTTCTGCTATCACCGTTTTCTTCCCTTACCGTTTTCACAATTGTAGCAATTCTTGCCATTCCACCTACAGTATGCTTATCCTTAAAGTGTGCCTTAAATGGTGTTATATGACCGTGGTAGTCATTGATGTATAGAATTGTCAGTTGATT
>SOIS01000243.1 GCA_004375965.1 Candidatus Cloacimonadota bacterium
CGGTCCCGTATTCAGCCTGAAAGAACTTGAAAAACTACCTAAGGAGTACTGAAAAATTTAGCCACTGATTATCACAGATGGAACATAAAATAAATACAAACAAAAGACTCATACTACTACAATATAGACTTAGAATTTTCAAAACGATTATTTATTATCTAAGGTTTTCTCTGTTAATCACAATAAATTATCTGTCTCTATCAGTGGCTTTTTGTTATTTTAAGTATGCCGAAATAACTTGAAATTTACAATATTATGATGTAAGATAGCAGAAATAACTGGAGGAATAAAACTAATGGAAAAAAGGGTAGTAGTAGTTGGAGGTGGCATTGCAGGACTCACAGCAGCTCTCTCTGCAGCAGAATTGGGTGAAAGGGTTCTCCTTATTGAAAATTCTCCTTCCATTGGTGGGATGCTTGAGAGACTCGATACCTGGTTTATTGATGATGCCTGCGGGATGTGTCAGATACTTCCACAGTTTTCGACAGATGAAAAACTTGATAGATGTTTGAGAATGGACTTCTATCATCCTCTTATTGATGTTCGAACACTTACCGAGGTGAAATCTGTAGAAGAGAAGAAGAAGGGTATGGTCTTAACGCTCAGAAGACTCCCCAGGTATGTAGATGAGATTAAATGTACAGGATGCAGATTGTGTGAGGAAGTATGTCCTGAAGAAGCACCTGATCCTTTCGATAAAGAACTTAGCAAACATAAAGCAATCCATACTCTTTATACTGGTAGCCTCACAAAGACATACTATATTGACAAAGCAATCTGTACAGAATGTGGTAAGTGCGTAGAGGTTTGTCCAACAAAAGCGATTGATTTGAATCAGAAGGAGAGCGAAGAGAAGATTATTGCTACATCCATAATACTCTCTGCAGGTTTTTCCGAGATTAATCCATCCACTCTTTCCTCCTTCGGATACGGAAAGTTCAAGAACGTTCTAACAAGTCTTGATTTTGAAAGACTCGTTAGTAGAACAGGAATACACGGCGGAGATGTTAAAAGACCTTCGGATGGCAACGCTCCATCAAGGATTGGAATCATTCAGTGTGTCGGTTCAAGGGACAAGGACAGGGAATACTGCTCAAGTGCCTGCTGTATGTATGCACTAAAGGAGGCACGAAAGATAAAAGAGATATCAAAGGATACAGATGTCTCTATTTACTATATGGACCTGAGGGCTTTTGGTAAAGGACATTACAGGTATTTCCTTGAAACAGAGAAGATGGGGATACAGTTCAAAAATTTCCGTATTCCTTCTGTTACAGAAGATAGTGCTGGAAATTTACTGATTAAATATGAAGAAGACGGAAAGATGAAGACAGAAACATATGACCTCGTCATACTATCCACTGGACAGGAAATCAACAAAGAGACTAAAAAATTGCTTGATATAATTGGAGTTAAGAAAGATGAATACGGATTCGTAACAGGGAAAGAATTTGAAACATTTAAGACATCAAAAAAGAATGTATATGTTGCCGGAAGCCTCGTTGAACCAAAAGATATAGAAAATAGTGTTATTGAAGCAAGAGCAGCAGGTTTCCTTGCAACCGATAAAGGTTTTGTAGCTGTAGTACAAGGGAAACCTTCTCTCGACATAGACTATAGGATTCCAAAATTTGGCATTTTTATATGTCAGTGCGGTGGAGTTATAACAAAAGATCTTGATACATCTAAAATAAAGAAGGATTTAGAGGATTATCCTGATGTCTCAATTGTTGAAGAGATTGATCTTATCTGCCAGGAGAACCGACTTGATGAAATAATGCAAAAGGTTAAAGAAAATGGAATAACGAGAATTATTTTTGCGACCTGTTCTCCTGCAAAATATGAGGTTTTGATAAGGAATGAAATTGCCAGATATGGATTCAAACAAGCAATGGTTGAAATATTGAGCCTGCGAGAACATATTGCGTGGGCTTATGATTATGGAAAAGAAGAAGTTGCTCTTCAAAGAATCCACGTTCTCATGGAAAAACTCCGTCTCGCTGTTCCTGAAGAACCAACTCTTGGAAAGGGTTTTCCAAAGGCAGTAGTTATTGGGGGAGGACTTGCTGGAATGGTTTCTGCTCTCAATCTAAGTAAAAAGGATATTTCGGTACATATTATCGAGAAAGATAAAACTATTGGAGGTAATGCAAAAAGACTTTCAGAAACCCTTGAAGGAGAAAATGTTCAGAAATATCTAACTCATATTATAAAAGACTTAGAAAAAGATAAAAACATTACAAGCCATCTTGAAACAGAGGTTATATCCCTTGTCGGCACAGCAGGTGATTTTGTTGTTGAAATAAAAAAGGGTGATAAAAAAGAGCATATAACTGCAGGTGCAGTAATTGTTGCAACTGGTGCAGAGGAATATAGCCCAACTGAATACTCATACGGTAAGAATGAAAAAATAATAACCCAACGAGATTTTGAATCAAAACTTTCTAATTCTCAATTCCCAATTTCCAATTGCCAATCCGTAGTAATGATTCAGTGTGTTGGTTCAAGAAATGACGAGCATCCATGGTGCAGCAAGGTATGCTGCAGTGATGCAATAAAGAATGCACTACTATTAAAGGAGAAAAATAAGGATGTAGATATAACCGTTCTTTACAGGGATATGATGAGCTACGGAAAAAAGGAATTGAAGTTCAAGGAAGCAAGGGAGAAAGGCATTAATTTTTTAAGGTTTAGAAAAGATGAAGAACCTCAGGTCTCCGTTAAGGATAAAAAGATAGAGGTTACAGTAAAGGATCTTGTGCTTGACAGAGAATTACAATTTGAGCCTGATATGCTTGTTTTAAGCACTGGTATTGTTCCTCACGATAATAGAGCGTTATGTGAAATTTTGGGTGTTTCCCTTGATGAGGATGGATTTTTCAAGGGTGCAAATCCCAAATTCAGACCACACGAATCTGAAAAACCGGGGATCTTTTTTGCAGGTTTATGCCGTTCTCCTTCAGGTATCAGGGATGCGGTCACAGAAGCAACTGCAGCAGCGGGTAATGCATACCTTTTCTTGCGGGAAGCCCCGTTAATTCAAAGGAGAACAATATCTGAGGTTATTGAACGATGGTGCAGTGGATGTGAGTTCTGTGTTGATGCCTGTACATTTGATGCACGATACTTAGATAAAGAGAAGAAGGTCGTTATGGTCAGAGAATTAAACTGTGTCGGATGTGGTAACTGTGTAAGTGTTTGTCCAAGCGGGGCAAGTAAACTGAAGGGTCTTAAAGACAGGCAGATGATTGGGATGATTGACGCAAGTGTATAGAAAAGAATGTAGCCGCACCTTTTAAGGTGCGAAAGGGAATAAACGCAGGCTAAAGCCTGCGGCTACCATAGGTTGAAAGAATAGTAAAAAAGAAACAGATGGAAAAAGTGGAAAGTCGAAAACCAGATAATATAATAAGAAAAATGCGTATAATAAAACAATCTTTTAAAAGAATTAATAGTAGTGGACGTATTACAAAATCCAAAATCCTGATGAGGAAAAGATTTAGTGATTTAAAATTAGGATATTTTTCAGATTTGGGATATAGAAATCAGGATTTAATTATTGATTAATATTGAGGAGGTAATTTATGGGTGAAGGAACTATTGTGGTTAAGGAACTTGATTCAGGGTTCAAATACAGGGTTACAGAAGAACCTGGTGGTGAACACCTGATGAGATGCTATGCCTGTGGCACCTGCACAGCATCTTGTCCAGTAAGGTCAATTGATGAATCTTTTAACCCGAGAAAGATAATCAGAATGGCAATCCTTGGTATGAAGGATGAGGTCTTAAAAAGTGATTTTGTATGGCTCTGTTCAACCTGTTATATCTGCCAGGAGAGGTGTCCACAGGATGTAGTTATTACAGAACTTATGAATGCACTCAAGAATATTGCTGTAAAGGAAGGTATTATACATCCTGGTTATGTTGCACAGGCTACAGAGATTGGCAAATTTGGAAGGTTGTATGAGATAGATGATTTTGCGAACAAGAAAAGGGAAAAGATGGGATTGCCACAACTCAAGTCAGAAGGAAAAGATATTCAGACAATATACAAGAGCACAGGTGTTGATAACTATATTGCAAAGCCAGAGGAGGAGGAATGAAGTACGCATTTTACTTGGGTTGCACGATCCCTGCAAGAGCAGTAAATTATGAAGTCTCAACACGAAAGATAGCAGCTAAATTGGGATTAGAACTCGTTGACCTTCCAGATTTCGATTGCTGTGGATTTCCTGTAAAATCTGTTGACTCATTTACAACACTTGTAATGGCAGCAAAGAATATTGCCGTTGCTGAGGAAAAAGGACTCGATATATGTACACTCTGTAATGGGTGTGTTGTTACACTTGTTGAAGCAAACCATGAGTTAAAACACAAAGAAGAACTGAAAAATAAGGTAAACAAGGAACTTGCGAAATTAGGAAAGGAATTTAAGGGAACTATAGAAGTTAAACACCTTGCAAGGGTATTGTATGAGGATGTGGGTGTTGAAAAGATAAAGAAAACAGTAAAATACGCACTCGATGATTTTAAGCTTGCAGCACATTATGGATGCCACTATTTCAAGCCATCGATCGTATACGGCAGATTTGACGACCCTGAATTTCCAACATCTCTCGATAAACTAATAGAAGCAATGGGTGCACCTCAATTTAACTATGAAACGAAAACAGATTGCTGTGGAGGCGGAATTCTTGGTATAACAGAGGATGTGGCACTGAAGATGGCACAGGTGAAACTTGATGACTTGAAAAAAGAAAAAGCAGATGCTATGATCTCTATTTGTCCATTCTGCAGTGTAATGTATGATTCTAACCAGAAATCGGTAGAAAAGAAATTTGAGACAGAGTATAATTTACCTGTTCTCTACTATACACAGGTGCTTGGACTTGCTCTTGGAGTACCACCTAATGAACTTGAATTTAAGAGAAATAGGATAAGACCAAAAGAGATGCTTCGAAAATTCAATGAGAAATACGGAGAAA
>SOIS01000237.1 GCA_004375965.1 Candidatus Cloacimonadota bacterium
GAGATAGAAAAGATAAGAGGGGAAGTCATTAATATTGGAAGTGGAAAAGATACAAATGTTCTAACAATTACAGATGCAATTCTTAGTGAACTTGGTAAGGATAAGACACTTATCAAGTTCGTAGAGGATAGATTAGGGCATGTAAAAAGACATATCTCATCCACTGAGAAGGCGAAGAAGATTATTGGATGGAAAGCAGGGACAGATTTTCATGATGGTCTCATTTCCACTGTAGAGTGGTACATCAAAAATGAAGAATGGTGGCGAAAGATTAAGGAGGGGAAAAGGGAATATAAGGAATTTTATGAACGGTACTACCACTTTTAATTACTGTAAAAAACACTTCGGATAGAATCAAGTTAAAAGTAAAAAGTTAAAAGTAATAAAACGCTGGCGCTGTTGAAGGGATGATTTGGTTTCGGGAAATTCTTTCCCGAAACACCACAATCCTTAATCCCAATTTTTCTTTTCAGTGTTAATCTGTGGCTGAATTTTGTTTTTATAAGATAATTATCTTTGCGAGGGTGAAGTAAATAAGCAGGGAAGTTACATCCATAATTGATGTAATTAAAGGTCCTGATATTACTGCAGGGTCGAAATTCATCCTTTTAACAATGAGCGGTAATACAGCACCGAGTGATGTGGCAATCGCTGTATTTATTATAAGGGTAAGCCCCACTGTTATTCCAACAAAGGCGAGTACAGAAAGCCAGATTATCCTTGAACGAGCGAGTAAAAAGGGGCTCTGTTTGAGATAGCTCATCTTGTGTTCTCCTGCTGCACCAAATTTGAGCATATCCTCTACGGTCTCTTCTTTTATTACATCAATAATATCATCAACAGTTATTATTCCTTTTATCTTTCCTCTTTCATCAACAACTGGCACAGTATTAATATCATACTTTGCCACCTCCTGGGCAACCTTCTCCTGGTCAAGTATAACTGGAACAGAGACAGGACGCGGCTGCATAATATTCTTCACCTTTCTTCTCATATTTGATAGGACGAGATCCTTCAGTGTAATAACTCCAACGAGTATATCATTATCATCAACGACGTAAATATCTGAGATTGTTTCAACATCCTCTGCATATTTTCTTATTCTATCGATAACCTGTTTAATAGTGAGATCTTTTTTCACCTTTATAAATTCAGTTGTCATCAAACCGCCAGCAGTTTCCTCAGGATAGACCATTAATTCTCTTGTTTCTCGTGCCTCTTTCTTTTCCATTATGGAAAGGAGTTGTTCTTTTAGATCCTTAGGAATCTCCTGGAGAAAATCTACCCTGTCATCTGGATGCAGTTCATCAAGCAGTTCTGCCTTGCGGACTTTATTAATACCTTCTATTATCTCCATCTGTTCATCTGTTTCAAATTCTTCGAAGATTCTTGCAGAGAAGTCTACATCAAGGACGGAGAATATCGAAAGTTTTTGGGAAAGAGAAAGCGAACGTAGCAATTCCGAGACCTCAACAGGCTCGAACGTTTCAAGGAGTTCCTTTGTTTCCTCGATTTCCTTATTTTTAAGAAGATCCTCTACTTCAGGTTTAAGCAGACGCATTTTTTGAAATTATAAACCACAGAGTACACAGAGATTTTTCGAGTTTGTTATTTCTCTGTGCTATCTGTGGTTAGATTTTTTATGTCCCCAACGGGATTTGAACCCGTGTCACCACCTTGAAAGAGTGGTATCCTAACCGGTTAGACGATGGGGACTATTTCTCCTTTGAAGATTTACTCATTATATAGAGACGCCTGAACTGCTCGTTGTCAACAATCGCTTTGTTTATAAGAAAATAGGTCTCAAGATTATCATTGGTTTTTCCAATCCTATCACTCAAAACCTCTGCAAGAGTCTTGAAGATGTTTGCAGCAATCTTTGGATGAGAATCAATTAAGGAGAGTAGTCTGCTTCTTTTGAAAATAAGAAAACTGCAGGGCTCAAGAGTTATGACAGTTGCAGAGCGTTCTTTTTCTGTCAAAACAGCCATTTCACCAAAGAATGAATACTCTTCAAGTTCAGCAAGAACAAGGACAGATTCATCTCTTGTCAATGTTATCTCAACCTTTCCTTTTTTTATTATATAGAGTTCATCACCAGTGCTTTTCTCTTCAAATACTTTGACATTTGCACTAAAATTTCTTTCTTTCAGTTCCTTTGAGACAATTTTTATTTCATCATCACTCAGGTTCTTAAATAGTTGAACATTGTTTAAAGAAAAACTATTATCTTGCGCCATAATAACCTCCTGGTATAATTATATATTATACCTAATTAGACATCCTTATCTTTTTAGGATGTCTTTAACGCAATACGCGACAAAAAAAGTGAGCCGTGTGCGATTCGAACGCACGACCCTCGGATTAAAAGTCCGATGCTCTACCGAGCTGAGCTAACGGCCCATTTTATTTATCATATCATTTTTTTATCACATTGTCAACAACTTTCAGAAAGATTTCTGAAAAAATAGCACACAGATTTATACAGATTCAAAAGATAGACACAGATTATGCGATTCAAGGATAAACCCCGTTAGAAAATGAATTTTCTAACGGGGTAAAGGAAAAAGGATAAAGGTTAAAGGTTAAAGCGAAACATCCAAATTAAAAATCTAAAGAGATTGGTTCACTTGTGAATAAAATTAGGCATACTCGCAATGACTACTAACGTTATTTACAAAGTTAACGAACGAAACCTTCTAAACGAAAATTCTCATAACTCAATAACTATATGTTTAACTTGTGAAAATCTGTTTTTTCTGTGGTTATCTGTGTGCATTTATGGTTAGAATTTTTTCTTGTCAGAAAAACATTGACAAAAGTTGGAAACTGGGTATAATTATTTTAATTTTAGTTAAGGAAGAAGATGAAAAATGTAGATAACGTCAGTATTTCAAAAAATCGGATTAGTTCCAATATCGTAAAACTTGGATTTGTTAGTTTCTTCACAGATACAAGCACAGACATGATATATCCTCTTCTCCCTCTTTTTTTGAGACAACTCGGAGCAGGTTCGATTTTAATCGGGTTGATAGAAGGTCTTGCTGAGAGTTCCTCATCCATCTTTAAGGTTTTTTCCGGCTGGTTATCTGACAGGATAAGAAAAAGAAAAATACTCGTAGTAATTGGATACAGTATTTCTTCAGTTATTAAACCACTCTTTGGATTTTCAAGAAATGTAATAGATGTACTGTTTCTTAGATTTACCGAAAGAATAGGGAAAGGGATCAGAACTGCACCAAGGGATGCTATCATTGCTGAATCGTCATTAAAGGAATCACGAGGAAGGGCATTTGGCTTTCACAGAGGAATGGATACTTTGGGTGCAGTGGCAGGTCCTATACTTGCCTTCTTGTTACTCCCTCTTTTCAAGTACAATTATAGAGCCATTTTTTTTATTTCTGTGATTCCAGCAGCAATTGCAGTTCTCTTGATGTTCTTTGTAAAAGAAGGGAAAAAGATAAAGGAAAAAACAACCAGGGAATTATCATTTTCAGGCTATGGAAAAACTTTTATCTTTTTTATTATCATCATTGGAATTTTTTCTCTTGCAAATTCGAGTAATGCATTCTTGATACTGAGAGCTCAAGATGTTGGTGTAAAACCCCTCTTCATTCCACTTCTCTGGGGTTTCTTCAATATTGTCTATGCACTTGTTTCCTTCCCAGGGGGCATACTTTCTGACAAGATTGGTAGAAAAGCTGTTATCATTACAGGGATGATTTTGTATGCGCTTGTTTATTTTGGTTTTGCCACAGTACTTTTACCTTCTCATGTCTGGTTTCTTTTTTTCTTTTATGGAGTATATTATGGTATTACCGAGTGCAATCTCAGGGCGTTTATAGTTGACCTCTCTCCAGAAGAGAAAAAGGCAACTGCTATTGGAATCTATCATACAACTGTCGGAGTCATAGTTTTCCCAGCGAGTCTCTTAATGGGTATCCTGTGGAGGTATATTAACCCGGCTTTTGCTTTTGGTTTCTGTGGAACAATTGCATTCATTTCAGCATTTTTATTATTTTTTGTTAAAGGAGAAAGATGATTAGAAGAAGGGAAACAAAAGAGATAGAAATTGGTAACAGAGTAATTGGTGGAGGAAATCCAATTCTTGTTCAATCAATGACAAATACCCACACGGGTGATTTGAAAAGGACACTCAAACAGATAAAAGAATTGGAGAAGGCGGATTGCGATATTGTGAGGGTTGCTGTTCCTGATGAAGAGTCTTGCAGAAATATAGGTTTCCTGAAAGAAAATGTAAAAATACCGCTTGTTGCAGATATTCACTATGATTATAGACTGGCTATTATGGCAATTGAGAGGGGAGCGGACAAGGTTAGAATAAATCCCGGTAATATTGGAAAAAGAAAAAACATAAAAAAGATTGTAAAGAAGGCAAAAGAGAGGGGAATACCAATAAGGATTGGTATTAATGCAGGTTCTCTTGAAAAAGACTTGTGGAAGAAATACGGGAGTCCTGTACCAGAAGCACTTGTTGAGAGTACTTTGAGAAATATTGAGATTGTAGAATCATTTGGGTTTCATAATATTGTTATTTCTATAAAATCGTCATCAGTTCTTGATACACTTGAGGCAAATAGAGTTATTTCTCAAAAAATAGATTATCCCATTCATCTTGGATTAACAGAAGCTGGACCAATTTTAAGAGGTACAGTAAGAACCACTTCGGGGCTCTCCATCCTTCTATATATGGGTATAGGTGACACCATAAGAGTTTCGTTAACAGGTAATCCTGTTGAAGAAGTGAAGATTGGATATCAAATATTACAATCGCTTGAACTGAGGGAACATGGTCCCATAATTATATCCTGTCCAACGTGTGGAAGAATGGAAATCGACCTCATATCAATTGTGAAAAAGGTTGAAAAGAGATTATCTAAGATAAAGCAAAATATAACGATAGCGATTATGGGTTGTGTTGTTAATGGACCAGGTGAAGCCAG
>SOIS01000074.1 GCA_004375965.1 Candidatus Cloacimonadota bacterium
TTATTAGGTCCCTATTTCTATTTGTTACCAGCGTTGGTAATAATAATTATTTTCAGATTTTTTCCGATGCTGTATGCTTTCAGGGTGAGTTTTTATAAATGGGGAATGGGTGGTGCTGAAAAATTTCTTGCATTCAAAAACTATATCACTATCCTCAAGGACAGCAATTTCTGGCAGGCTTTCGGTAATACAATCTATTTTTCTCTTGGAGTTGTTCCGACTTCTCTTTTCCTTTCGCTTTTTATAGCGATACTTCTGCATCAAAAGATCAAAGGCGGAAGGTTCTTCAGGACTATTTATTTTCTCCCTGTTATCACATCAATTATAGCAGTATCAATGGTCTGGAAGTGGATATACCATCCTCAGGTAGGTCTTTCAAATAACATACTCCGTCTATTTGGAATTAAAGGATTTAATTGGCTTTCTGAATGGAGAGGAATTTTCCAGATGTTTTTTTCCTCACTGAGCATGCATGCGCCGATAAAGGGTCCTAGCCTTGCTCTCTGTTCACTTATTATAGTAAGTGTCTGGAAAGGACTTGGTTATAATATTGTCCTTTTCTTAGCAGGACTCGAGAATATACCCAAGCAGTACTATGAGGCTGCAAAGGTGGATGGTGCAACTCGGTGGCATGTCTTTCGTTACATTACCTGGCCTCTACTTTCACCCACCACATTCTATGTTCTTATAATAACAAGCATTGTTTCATTCCAGATGTTTGCCTATGTCTGGATGATGACAGGTCCACCTGCAGGTGGACCTCTTGGTACCACAAATGTGCTTGTATATTACCTCTATGACCACTCATTTAATTTTTCCCAGTATGGATATGGAACCGCTGCTGCATTTATTCTGTTCATTATTATTCTGACGTTTACCCTCATACAGAGGAAATTTGTAGAGAGAAGGGTGTTCTATGGCTAAGAAAACAACAGGTAAGATTATAATAATTTTACTTCTCTCTCTTATGGGCATCACCATGGTTCTTCCCTTCTACTGGATGATAATCACATCCTTAAAGACCCCCCTTGAAGCGATTCAGTTCCCTCCTACATGGTTTCCACACCATTTACGCTTTCGTAATTATATTGAAGCATGGAAGCAGGTTCCCTTTCCAAGATACTTCCTGAACACTATTATCATAACTGTAGCAACCCTCGCTGGTGTTCTTATCACTTCTTCTCTTGCAGCATACTCCTTTGCAAGTATGCAATACAGAGGAAGGAACTTTATTTTTCTCAGTTTTCTTGCAATGATGATGATACCCCTTCCAGTTTACATAGTTCCTGGCTATTTAATACTGATAAAATTCCACTGGGTAGATACATACCTTGCTCTAACAGTACCCTGGCTCGCTAATGTCTTTTCAATCTTTCTCTTAAGACAACATTTTCGGACGATTCCAAAAGACCTGTACGATGCAGCAGTTATGGATGGATGCAGTAGATTTGGATTCTTATTAAAAGTTGTGATTCCCCTCTCAAAAGCTGCACTTATTACTGTGTCTATCTTTTCTATAATAGGTAGCTGGAATGCTTTTATCTGGCCACTTGTTGTTACCTCTAAGGACGCATTAAGACCTATTCAGGTTGGGCTTGCATACTTTGTGCAGGAGCAGAGCACAAATTATACATTACTTACTGCTGCAACAACATTTACTGTTGCTCCCATTGTTCTGCTTTTCTTTATCCTGGAGAAGAGGATTATTGCAAGTTTTGCAAGAAGTGGGTTAAAGGGATAGATGTCTGATTCAATTATCTCCTGGTACAGTGGCTATAAAAGTAATGAACATCCTCTTTCGTTCCTATTAAATAATTTCATGTAATCTCTTAAAATTCCTGTTGATATAAAAATAATTTAGTTCTGCGTTCACATTTTTAATATGTGAGGTTTTAACTTCATTCTATTGATGTTTCAGAGAGACTCAAAAAAAAACCTTGACATTTCGTTAAATTTTGATTAATTTAGTGATATAAAAATTAGGAGGAAGCTTGAAAAAATATAT
This sequence comes from Candidatus Cloacimonadota bacterium, assembly GCA_004375965.1. Taxonomy (GTDB): domain Bacteria; phylum Hydrothermota; class E44-bin80; order E44-bin80; family E44-bin80; genus SOIS01. The sequence continues at coordinate 2,006 of SOIS01000074.1, forward strand.
TGTCTTTATTCCGTTAATCATTTTTCTTTTTTCTGGAAAGGTAACAGGTGATTGGACAGATAATATTAGTGATTATTTTACCACTACTTCACCATCTGTAGGAATGAGTTTTCTAAAGATTGGAATGGGTGCAAGGGCAGTTTCACTTGGAGGGGCATATTCGTCCGTTGTCAGGGATCCTACGGCAGTTTACTGGAATCCAGCGGCTGTTATATACACAGAAGGTATGGATGCAAGCTTCAGTCATTTATCACTTATGGAGGGTATTAACTATGAGTTCATTGCAGTATCAACTGGAGATAAAAACCAGGGAATAGGAATTGGGATGGGTGGAGTATTTTATGGAGGTATGGAATTAAGGGATGAAAGACCTTCAGAGGAGCCGTTAGGCACTTTTGACGCATACAGTTTTCTTGTTAAGCTTTCTTATGGTCATAAACTTGGAAGTGATATTGCTGCCGGTGTCTCAATAAGTGGTATCCTTGAAAGGATATATGTTTATTCCACCCATACCTATACATTTGATTTTGGAGTGCTCTATTTTCCTCCCATAGTTAAGGCTGTTGTAATTTCATTGAATCTGAACAATATCGGACCGAAAGTAACGTATCTTGATGAGTCTTTCAGACTTCCATTAACCACAAAACTTGGTTGTTCGTATAGAACAAGAAAGTGGAAAACCAACCTGACTTTAGCAACTGAAATTTCAAAATCTATTGATACACCTCTTTCAAGTGCTATGGGTATTGAAGCTGGTTTTTCCTACCTTTGTCTCAGGGTAGGCTACCGTTTTAACGAGAAAAATATAGTTAGATGGTCTGGTGGACTGGGCATAAAATACAAATTCCTTTCCATCGATTATTCTATCTCGCCATATCTCAAGGATTTAGGGATAAAACATTGTGTTTCTTTAAATCTGGACTTCTAAGCTTCGCCACACTCTGATATAAATGGGGATAAGAACCGAAATAGGATAAAAAGGAGGATTTTTGCTTGGTTTTGTTTTAGATTTTGAAAGGCCTATTGTCGAACTTGAAAAAAAGATAGAAGAATTAAAAATGCTTGCAGACTCAGAGCATCTTGAGGTGAAGGATGAGATTCAAAGATTGGAGAAAAAGGCTAATCATTTAAGGAAAAATATATACTCACGACTGAACAGGTGGCAGAGGGTACGACTTGCCCGACATCCTGATAGGCCATATCTACTCGATTACATCAAATATTTTATAACCGATTTTATTGAACTTCATGGGGATAGACTTTTTGCTGATGATCCATCAATAGTTGCTGGGATAGGGAAGTTTCGTGACAGATCAATCGTTATCATAGGTCATCAGAAAGGAAGGACAACAAAAGAAAAGATAAGAAGAAATTTTGGAATGCCACATCCTGAGGGATACAGGAAGGCTTTAAGAATAATGAAAATGGGTGCAAAGTTTGGAATTCCAATAGTAACCTTTGTTGATACATCTGGTGCGTATCCTGGAATAGGTGCAGAAGAAAGGGGTCAGGCAGAAGCAATTGCAAGAAATATAAAAGAAATTGCCACCTTGCCTGTTCCTATTCTTACTATTATCACAGGAGAAGGAGGTAGCGGGGGAGCCTTAGCAATTGCCATAGCAGACAGGATTCTCATTATGGAAAATGCAATCTATTCTGTTATTTCTCCTGAAGGCTGCGCTTCAATCCTGTGGAGAGATGCATCGAAATCTTCAAAAGCAGCCGAAGCACTGAAATTAACAGCAAATGACCTTCTTGACTTAAAGGTTATTGATGGTATCATTTCAGAGCCACTTGGTGGGGCTCACAGAAATAAGGAAGGTGCAGCAGCACTTATTGCAGAAGAGATAGATAGATTCCTAAAAGAGACCGAAGATTTTGATGCTAATGAATTAGTCAGAGAACGATTAAACAAATTCTATAAAATGGGAATATTTAATGGTAACTGAAATGTATCCTCTATTTGAGTAATTAATCTTGGTTAATATACAGGAATAAGAAAAGGAGGTATTATTGGCTCTTCAAGGGGAATTGGAAGATTTTGAATTAACAGATATATTACAGTTAATCCATCTTTGCAAAAAGAATGGTGCTCTTGAGATTGAAACTGAAGGGAACAGGGGAGAAATCTATTTTGAAAATGGAAAGGTAATTTATGCAAAAACAATAGATATGGTAAACGAAGATGCAATACATTATATACTAAGATGGACAAAAGGTAAATTTATGTTTACTCTTGAAAGGAGAGCACCTGAGAGGAAGATGGATGTACCCATTCAGAATCTAATACTTGATGCTGCTAAACAGATAGATGAATGGAAGAGGCTTGAAAAACTCATTCCATCTGTTGAAATGATTGTAGATTTTGTTGAAGATCCAGATGTTAGTACTGAAGAGATAAACCTTTCACCTGATGAATGGAAGATTTTATCCCTCATAACAGGTGAAAGGTCTATAAGGGAAATTGCACATCTTGCTAAGTTTACAGAGTTTAACGCAGCAAAGGTCTTCTATGGTCTTATCTCTTCCGGGCTCGTAAAACTAAAGAAACCTCAGAAAAAAGAAGACGAAAAGAAAGCAGAAGAGAAAAAAGAGAAAAAAGAAGTAAAGAAAAAAAGGGGACTTTTTAGAAGAGGTTAATATAGTCCTTATCTAACGTAATCATACCAGCGAATAATTCTCCATAGTTTATCATTACATTTTTTTACCCAGAAATGAACCGTTCCTTCTATGATTTCACCCTCTATTACAGGTGGTTCAAAATTGTAGGACCTTACAATAACAATCAGGGTATCACCGTAACTCTGTTCATAACCGCCACTAAATATAGGTATTAACACAATATTCTTTTCCTCCATACTCTCAAAAATGGATTTTGTTGATAAGTATTCTTCTGTGAAACCCCAGGAATAATTTGTGATACCAAGTTGTTCAAGATATTCTTCAAGTCCTTCATCCTTGGGATCAAAAATGAAAACAAAATTTGTCGAGTCAAATGTAGACTTGTAAAGGTCGATATCCCTATTTTGATAAGATAAAACAATTCTGTTAAGAACATTCAATGGGTCTTTTAGTGATATTGGATTCATCTCATGAACCTTGCCTTCCTGTGGCGCAAAAGGGTTCCAGCAGTTTGTGTAAAGGGTTAAAAATATAAGAGAAAAGAAAATAATTTTAACTTTCATCTGTTGATTTTTATGTTTTTTTTAGTATGGTTCGTGCATGTTCTAAGGCTGTTTTAGTAAGTTTTTCACCACTTATTAGTCTTGCAATTTCCTCTATTCTTTCTTCTTCTTCGAGCACATTTGCGTAGGTATATGTCCTTCCATCTTTTTCCTTTTTCTCTACCTTTATGTGATGAACCCCTTTTGATGCAATTTGATGAAGGTGCGTAAGGGTAATTACCTGTCTCTCCTTGCTGATTTTCTTCATCTTATCACCGACTTCTTCTGCAACCGCTCCTCCTATTCCAACATCTGCTTCGTCAAAGATCATGCAAAAAATTTCATCAAGCGAAGCAAGTATAGATTTCAAGGCAAGCATTATCCTCGAAAGCTCACCACCTGACACCACCTTTTTCAGTTGCATACATGGCTCACCAGGATTCGTGGAGATCAGAAATGCTACCTGGTCAATTCCTTTCTCCTTTATGCTATATTTTTTTCCGTCGGGAAAGGATAACCCGTCCTCTTTTTCAAACCTTTTTGCATCAATATAGAATTCACTTGAACCCATACCTAACTCTTTTAGCTCTCTATTTACCCTTTCCTCAAGTTCCTTTTTTCTTTTCATCCTTTCCTCAGAGAGAGAATATGAGGAAGTACTGAGTTTCTCTTCTATCTCTTTGATTTCGTTTTCAATCTCCTCTGTCTTTATTTCCACATCCTCAAGTTCCTTCAACTCTTTTTGCCTTGCATTCCTGTATTCATTTATTTCATTAATGGTACTGACGTATTTCATCTTCAACCTGTTTATCAAGTCGAGTCTTTTTGTAACTATCTCTAATTCATCAGGGTCGAATTCCATCTTGTTAAGATATGAAGAGAAAATCTGAGAAATCTCTTCTACTCCGAAAAGAGCATTATCCAGTTGCACTTTCCCCTTCTCAAGGCTTTGATCGATATCACAGAGGGGTTCTATATGTGCCTTTATCTTATTAAGTATCTCAAAAACTGAACCTTCCCTTTCGTACAGCATCTCGAATGAATCTTTTACCGTCTGGATGAGTTTCTCAGCATTCTCAAGGATGTGCTGTCTTTTCTCGAGTTCCTCATCTTCCCCAGTTTTCAGTTGCGCATCATCTATCTCTTGTATCTGAAACCTGTAGAGTTCTTCTTTCTCTTTCAGTTCTTTTATTCTCTTTTTTCTCTCTTCCAATTCTCTTTTCTTTTCCAGAAAACTGTTAAAGAGCGAACTTACTACTTCTCTTTTTTCCCCTAACCCAAGGAAGTTATCGAGATAGTCTATATGTTTTTCTGTTTTTAATAGATTCTGATGCTCATGCTGTCCGTGTATGTCTACAAGTTCATCGCCTACTCTCTTCATAACCTTTAATGTAACAGGCTTATCATTAATAAAGTTTCTACTCCCAACTTCCTGATTAATCGTTCTTCTTAATATTAAGAGATTATCATCGGCTTCCATTCCAAGGTCAAAAAGTGTTGCTTTTAGTTTTTTGTTCTTCCCTATATCAAAAACAGCCTCGACACTTGCACTTTTACTCCCTGTTCTTATATCACTTGTGTCTGCCCTCCCACCAAGTACAAGGTTCAATGCTTCAATTATTATCGATTTACCTGCACCTGTTTCACCTGTAAGAACATTTAGTTTACCGCTGAATGGGAGCGTAAGATTCTTAATTAAAGCAAAGTTTGCAATGTGAAGTTCACGGAGCACTAAATCCCCCCCCAGTTCAATTTTGTTCTGAGGATTTCATAGAAATCCTTTCTGGTTGCCCTGACAAGGTTTATCTGGTAATCTGCCTTTGTGACATTGAACATAAAATTTTCTTCTGCCTCAATTGTCATCTGTCCATCAACTACAAAAATACCTCTTCCTTTCTTCACTTTAATAGAGATTTCTTCTTCAGAAGAAAAGACCATGGGTCTTAAACCAAGTGTATGTGGAGAAATTGGGGTGAGGATTTGTGCTGTTACACCGGGGTGAAGTATGGGACCACCAGCAGCAAGAGAATATGCTGTAGAACCTGTTGGGGTTGAAACAATTAAGCCATCAGCAGAGAACTCAGCAAGTGGGCATCCATCAACTGCAATTTCGATACCAATAATCCTTCCTGAATGGCCCATATGGAGCACGAAATCATTGAGTGCAAAAAAGGTTCTTGAATCGGTTAACGTTGCCTTCAAAACAGTTCTCTTTTCAAGTCTGTAATCTCCATTAATAATTCTTTCTAAGGTTGGGTATAGTTCATCAACTACTATCTCTGTTAGAAATCCAAGACTTCCTAAATTTACCCCGATAAGTGGTATGCCACTCTCTTTTATGTATCGAGATGCTCTGAGAAGTGTTCCATCTCCGCCCATTGCTATAACGAAATCGGATTTTTCTTTGAGGACCTCAGGCGAAATAAAAAGGGAGGAATCAATAAAATCTAAATTCTCCTCTTTAACAACAAAGACATTGATATTTTTCTTTTTGAACCACTCTATAGTTTCAGGCAGGAGTTTTTTTGTTAGCGGCTTCGCTGGATTTACAACAATGCCAATAGATTTCACAGTAATTCCTTTTTCTTTATTATTTTTTATCTGCATCGTTTATATCTATAACAGATGAAAGACCAAAAAGCAAGGAAAATTTTTACATTTCTGCTTGTAACTTGCGAATGTATTGGTAATGGTGGTAATGGGGTCAGGATAAGAAATAAGAAATAGATATTGACAGATTCATTAGGATATGATAGAATAACATAATGGCAAGGAAACCGAGGATAGAATACTCAGGAGCATTTTATCACGTTATCACTAAAAGAAGAATCTATCTCTCTTGCATCAACTCGTTGTAAACCTCAGCAGTCTTTCTGATCATTATTTCCTTACTAAATTCTTTTACCCTCTTTTTACCATTTCTGCTCATTTGGTTAGCTAAGGTTTTGTCTTTAAGCAACTTTATGATCGCTTCTGCCAAGGCTTTAATGTCATGTGGCGGAACAAGTAGACCATTTACGCCATCCTTAATAATCTCAGGAATGCCACCTGTCTTTGTTGCTACTACCGGTACTCCGGCTGCTTGAGCATCTAAAAGTGAGGTGCAGAGCCCTTCTAAGTAGGAAGATAAAACGAACAGATCTAAAATAGTTAGAATTTGCAACACATCTTCTCTGAACCCTAAAAATTTAACCTTATTATCTAAATTTAGCTTTTTACATAGTTCCTCAAGATTTCTCCGTAATCCTCCTTCACCAACGACTAAGTATTGTACCTGAGGTAGGCACGATGAAACTATCGAAGCTGCATTTAAGAAATTTCGGTGGTCTTTATGTCCGGCTAAGGCAGCAATTATGCCGACCACTGGCTGAGTTGGGTCTAAGTTAAGTTCCTGATACAAATTATTAGCCTTTAGGTTAACCTCAAATCGACTTAGATCAATACCACTATAAACAACAGTAGTTTTCTTCATAGCCAGCCCATCTTCTATTAAGACTCGTTTAATCCCCGAAGAGACTGCAATTATCCTATCTATCCCAAATCGGTACTTATAATAGCTTATTGGATTCTTTCTAATATGAAAGTCTACTCGTCTGGAAAGTACCAACCTGGTTTTTGAATTAAAACCAAATGTTCGAGCCATTTGAGCCAAAGTATGTGCACATGCCGAATGAATATGCATAATTTGTGGCTTTTCCTTACGAATCAGACGAGCTATTTGCCAAGCGGAATGAATATCCCATTCTCCAAGCATCTTTACTGGATAGTTTGTTAAGCCTGCCAATCGACATTTTTCAAAGAGAGGTCCAACTCTCGGACAGACTACAACTATGTGATAACCACGTTCTTTTAGTCCTGAAGCTAAATAAAACACCTGTGCTTGTCCACCACGCCAGGTCTTTTCTGAATCTAAGTGAAGTATCTTCATCTTTAAGTGATAGCAAGTCGTATGCCGCTTAACTGCTTCCGAAAGATGTTTACCATTTCGCGATATATTTCTTCTTTGGGTAAATCAGCTATGCATCTGAATTTTTCATCAGCATCAATGGAAAGGATCCAATTACAAGACGTTATTGAAAGAGTTACATTTTTCTGTTTAACATATCCTGACCAGTGATATGAAAAGACCTTATCTGTATGCTTATGACATAGTTTAACAGTTAGATTACTACTGTGAGCATCAACGACGATAATCTCATCTGCCCAGGATACACTTTTCAAGAAATCACAGATATTCTGCTCTTCATTGTAACTAATAATTGTCACTGAAATTTTATTCATATTGACTGTTAGATCTCTCTTTTGTCTTTTTCGTATTATAATTTGCAGTAATGATAAAGTCAAGGGAAAAGCTGACTGCAGCCTCTAATATAACTATTGAGATTGACAGGATGGGTCGTTCCATTTTCTATCAGGGAAAAAGCCATTAAAAATTCTGGTAAGAACGACCCGATAGGAAGGGTTTTCATTTCTTCTATACATTTCAGAATGTGTGATGTGGGTAACCCCTTTTAACATTATCTCACTCGCACAAGCCAAAACCTCATTGTAGTAAAAATCCAATTCACCCTTTTGAACGAGTGTTTTGAATCTTTCCCATAATTTTATTAACTCTTCCTTATCTGGGATAAAATTTTCTGCGGATTTTACCATAATATTGAAAAGCGGTTCGATGTCACTGAATTTCCTTTTATACGGTCTGAGATTGACGCGCGCTACCGTACCATCAATGCTCACATGTTCAATGAGTTCCTCATCGGTTATGCAATCGGGTTTAATCCTCTTAAATTCCTTTTTCAGTTTGGTGAAAGCCTTTTCCTTATCATTCATTATATGTTGAGGACCCATCGTCGCCTGAAAAAGAACCTTGTAAACATCCTGCACGGTCAAGGATGGGTGTAGTCTTTCATGATACGTGATAAGTGCTTTCAAATTTTTTGTCATTCTCGTTAACTTTTACTAAAACAAAAGAAATATCAACTATCGTTTTTGTATTGTTTATTTTGGAATGGGTTTTTTTCTAAAGAATATACACATACCAGTAAATGCAACAACGCCTGTACCGAGAAGTGCAATTTCCACTTTGAAAAGGGGATTTAGTGGTAAAAAGAGCAGGATTATAAGAATACCAAATGCAACAGCCCAGGAGATGGTTAATTCCTTTATCATAGATTTTGCGAGTAAGACCCTGTTGAAAAGTTCACAGAGCAGGAAAAAACCTGTAAAGAGTGACATCAGAAAGAGATGGATTCTGTCTATTACAAATTCACTTCCGTAAAGAAACTTTAATATTGTTTGTCCAACACTAAATGAAGTAATTATTAATACAATAAAGACAAAGGTAACAAAGATGAGACCGTTTCGGATGATCCTGTTTAACAGCTGGTAGTTCTTAAGAGCCTCCTGTCGTGAAAGATGGGGGAAAATGCTTATAAATAATGCAGTGAGGGCTGTTTTTGCTCCCTTGAATATTATGAGAGAAGCAGTGAAGATGCCGGCAAGTGTGAAATTGCCCAAAAATTTGATTAAAAGAGGTCCCAGCAGCATGATAAATCCACTGGAGAAGTTGATAAAACTTGTTGGTATTACGAATAATAGAAGTGTTTTTGTATCAGGAAGTAAAGAAGGTTCTGGGGAAAATCTTCTTTTGTGCTTGGATATTATTAATGTAGTAAAGAATAGTGAAAAGAGAGGTGCAAGTAAAATACACACTCCAGCCAAACGTAGGTCTTTTGCAACAAAGAAGAAAAGAATAATAAGGAAGAGCAATAGCGTTGAATACTCAACTATTATTGAGATGGCATTATCCTTCAATTCCCTTAATCCCTGGAGGACTCCCCTCAGGAAGAAAAGTAAAAAATAGAACACGCAGCTTATGATAAAAAAGATGTAGAGACTCAAGAAATTGGAAAAGAGGCTATTGGTAAGTACCTTAAAAAGTATGAAAGAGATAAGAAGAAAAAAGAGGGTAATGGAAATGGTGAATTTAAGATTTTTGAGGAAGACCTTTGTCATCCCTTTCTGGTCGTTAATTGCCTCGTGGTGTGAGATAAACCGTGTTGACCCATCCTTTATTCCTGTGGTGAGAAAACGTGAAACAACCATGATTGATGTCCAGAGAACACTGATAATACCGAATTGTTCTGTTCCCAAACCACGTGCTGCAACGATGTTAAAAATAAAAAGAAATAGACCTGAAAGGGTATAGGCTGTAAAATTGAGGAATGTTCCCTTTTTAATATTTTCCGGCATTTCTAAAAATCTTAGACAATCTTCTTTGCAACGGATTTTGCCTGGAGGAAAAGAAGCAGATAATCCCGTCCACCCGCCTTACTGTTTGTTCCTGACATATTAAAACCACCAAACGGTTGAGCCCCTACAAGAGCACCCGTGCACTTCCTATTAAAATAGAGGTTGCCACAGTGGAACAGTTTTTTTGCCTTTTCAATCTTCTCCCTGTTCAGTGTATATACCGCGCCAGTAAGCCCATAGTTGGTATCGTTTGCTACGGTGATTGCTTCATCGTAATCTTTTGCCTTGATTACCGCAAGAACCGGACCAAATATCTCCTCCTGCTCTATGGTGTCTCCAGGTTTTACATCAGCAATTATAGTTGGTTTTATGAAATATCCATTTCCCTCAGCAGGTTCACCTCCTGTGAGGAGTTTTCCCCCCTCCTCTTTTCCCTTCTCAATGTAGGAAAGCATTGAATTATAGGCTTTCTCATTTATCACGGCACCCATGAAGTTATCATATAATTTTGTAGGACCAACAGTAAGTTTTTTTGTTTTCTCTACAAGTTTATTAAGAAATTCATCGTAGACTTCAGTAACTACTATTGCTCTTGAACAGGCTGAGCATTTCTGCCCCTGAAAACCGAATGCCGAATAGAGAACACCATCAACTGCAGATTCAAGATTTGACTCATTATCAATAATAATTGCATCCTTGCCACCCATTTCAGCAATAACCCTTTTAATCCATATCTGACCCTCTCTTGTAATTGCTGCCTGCTCAACGATACGTAATCCCACCTCTTTTGAGCCTGTAAAAGCTATGAATCTTGTTTTTGGATGCTGAACAAGGTAATCACCCACTACGCTTCCGCTTCCTGTTACATAGTTAACAACGCCTTTTGGAAGACCTGCTTCTTCAAGGATTTCCATAAATAGATGGCCTATCTTTGGAGCATCACTTGATGGTTTAAGGATAACCGTATTTCCTGTGACAAGTGCTGCAGACGTCATTCCGCAAAGGATTGCCATAGGGAAATTCCAGGGTGGTATAACAATACCCACTCCGAGTGGAATATAGAAAAGTTCTTCCTTTTCCCCTGGAATCTGGACAACCGGTTGTTCCCCTCCATATCTTAGCATCTCCAATCCATAGAATTCAAGAAAATCAATAGCTTCTGCAACATCGGCATCAGCCTCAATCCATCCTTTTCCTTCTTCAAGGATTTCCCAGGCATCTATTTCAAGCCTTCTACTTCTCATTATCTCTGCAGCCTTAAAAAGGTATCCTGCTCTCTCACTCGGTTCTACAGATTTCCATTCCTCAAAAACCTCAAGTGCTTTTTTCATTGCCTTCTCACCGGTATCTTTATCTGCTTTCTGAAATATTCCTATTGCCTGTTCCTTTTCAGCAGGATTAAATGATTTGAATTTTGTTTCAAGCGTAATGTTTTCGCCACCAATAATTATCGGGTATTCCTTCCCGAGTTGAGATTCTGCCTTTTTTATTACATCTTCCATTTTCGAGCGATTCTCTGGGTTGGAGAAATCTATGTATGATTCGTTCTTAAACTCTTTCATCGTGGAACCTCCTGTTTAATCGTTTTTGTAATTATCAATTGATTTGAAATCCAAGTGTCCTGGATTTCGATGCATTATAGTGAAGAATTTCACATTTGTCAATAAGATTTCACATAAAATTTGTAATCTGGACGCAGTTTTTCACTGATTGGATATAGTTGTAGTAGTTGAGTTATTCAAATTGAGAATAGGGTGTTACTCTCCATCTCTTTCCTTTATCACTATATTCAAATATGTACGGTTTTCTTTCTTTGAATTCATTGATTAACATGATATTCTTTTCTTTGCCAAGGTCTTTTGCATAGATTATATCACCGTTACTTAGTACAGGTTCGTTTCGGAATGCAACGGAAAGGTAATTATGCCTGTTTATTGTTCTTTCATATTCATCCTTCCCAGGAAGGTCTTTTATAAATACAATTGCACTGTGGATAGACATTTCTTTGATTTCATTGTAACAATTAAGGTTTGTTCCCCATACAGTATTGAAGATGCGTAATCCATAAGGTATGTATATAAAAATATTAAAGATTAAAAGAAGGGCAATAAGGGGTCGTATGTTCAATTTTCTGATTCCTCTAACAGTCAGAAGCACAAGGAGCGGTACTATCTCGAAATAGTATTTAGGTCCCATAGGACTGATTCCGTGAAACCAGTATAATGCGAAGAAAATTAGTGAAGAAATGATTACGAGGATTGCAAAAAGGTCCCATAAGTTCTTTTTCCATCTTAAAAATGCAAACGGGATGAAGAGAAGTGATAATAGTGGCCACCCGTAGAGGTGTAAAGAGAATACAAAAATATTGTAGAGAAAATTTATGAGTGCCTTGAGCGGTGTATGCCCGGGGATGTTGAAGGTTGCTTCACCCTTTCCCATTCCGAAACCTAAACTGTGTAGGTTCAGTTCATTATGAAGAATATAACCGAAGCGGAAGACGTTTCCTGAATATATTAAGTTATCAATGAATTGAATAGAGAAAGCAGGTAAAAAACCGATGAGGAAAAATGAGAGCATTCTCCCTCTTTTCTCCTTGTTAGCGATAAAGAGAAGGATAATTATTGCAGGGATAAATACAACCACTGTTGTTCTTGAAAAGAAAGCGAGCCCGGTGAAAAAGCCTGAGAGAAGGGGGAAAAATCGATTTGTATTTTTAATACTAAGGCTGAGGAAAAAGAGGCTCAAAAGGATAAGAAAGAAACTCGAATTCTGGTTGAGATAGGAAGATGCTATGAAAAGAAAGGTTGGTGAAAGCAGGAGTAATAATGTTCCCTCTTTTGCAATTTTCTCATCAAAACAATTTCTTAAGAAAAGAAAAAAGATGATAAGAGAGAATGAACCCAATAGAGGAGAAAGAAGCCAGGGCAATCGAACTAATATGAAAGGTGTGAGAAATAGGGAATGCCCATGTTGAACCATACTGAACCATTTTCCCTGATTTATTACCATCGCTTTCAGAAAAAAATCGGGAAATTTTGGAGGGAAGCCCCAGAGATAACCTCTTGAAAATATCTTTGCCTGAAAGAATGTTGCAACTGCATCACCCTGAGGGATATGGTCATAATAGAGCAAGGAGATAAGATTTGTAATGACAAGGGAAATTAAAAAGATGGATATGAGATATGATCTAATACTGCACTTGTTAATAAAACTTGAATAGTTAAGAAATCTTCTTAGAGGAAGGATGGAAAAAAGAAAGAGCGAAAGTGGCAAACACGGTATAATTAAGAATAGTTGATTAATGTAATAATTGAATGTAATATGTCTCGTGGCATCGAATCTATGAGTTAAAGAAGGGAGGAGAAAAAGAATTAAGAAGTAAAAAATCAGAGAGGAGAAGCTAAGGATTAACAATCTTTTATCAAAGATCCTCCTGGCGTATAACATGCTATCTATTCAAAAACATTTTAATAGGACGCAGGTTTATTTTTTTCTGATTATATTGAAATTATGAAATTAACCGCAGAGTTCGAAGAGTGTTAAATCTATTTTTAATAATTCTTTACATCCTCTGTGGTTTAATCTTTTTTCAAGGAATCAGAATTCACTGCCAAGTGAGAAATGCGTATACATCCTTGAAACGCTTTCAAGGTTTGTGTGCCAGGCAAAATCTAATTTGAGAATAGCAATGCTTATGTTTATTCTTATCCCTGTACCAAATCCAACCTTCAAATCATCAAGTTTGATTTGCCCTTTAGATTTTATTGCTGTTTTAAAATTCTTTAATTCATCTGTAACACCACCAATGTCACAGAAAGTCACTCCTCTTACGCCCCTTATATCCAAAGGAAGGGGAAACCGCATTTTTAACCTCTCAATAAATGGGTATCTTAATTCGAGATTTAAAAATCCTGCTTTCGTTCCATAAAAACTATAATAATCGTAACCTCTCACACTTTCGCTTCCACCGAGTGGATAGTATAATGCATCTTTCCCCCATGAGCTGAATCCATAAATTCTTGTTGCAAAAGAGAAACCCTGTGAAATCCTGTTGTAGTTCCTTATATCACCGTAAAGGATGGAGTAATCAAAGGAGTGTTTTGCAACTTGTGGTATAGATTTTGCAAAAGAAAATTTCCACCTTTCTCCATTTATAGGGCCCGTGTATCCCCATAAAGCTGTATCCCTTATCCAACTGATTGTTGGCAGGACAACATAATGGGGAACTGTCCTTTCCTCGACTAATTCTCCCCATTCATCTATCCATTCAAAAACCTGTTGAACAGAAAAGGCATCCGCTCCAACATCAAATCTATGAAACTTATCTATGGGGAGACGAAGAAGAACACTACCTCCACGTAATATCTCTTGCATAAGAGTTACGTTTCCTTCTGTAGAAGAAGGAAAGATTAAATAGTAACTCTTTTCCTGGAAAATGGCAGCACCAAGGTCCCATCTTTTGGGCAGAAACCAGTAGATAACTTGAAAGTTTGCATCGAGTAAATTACGTGAGTAGAGGTCAAAAGCAAAGTACAACCTGTTATTACCAAGAACATCGCTAAACGCAATCGCCATCAAACTCCGAAAACCATAACCACTGGCAAAAACAAGGTAACCCCCTGCCCAATCAGTAGAGAAATTTAACCCTGCTTTTTCTTCATTATCAAGTTTGTAATCATTTTTAACAACTGTATACCGTCTGTTGTAATCTACCCTCTCTCCTGGTTCTGCTTTTGCGTAATCAAAGGGATTATGCATTATATAAACATCATAACCTCCTTCCTCATACCCAGTGAAAGCAAGTTTTCTATCATCTCTGGAAAGTGTTGGACTTGAAACGTTACTAAAAACATCCGTTAGACGGTAAATGTTCAGGTTATCGATTTCAAGTATATAGAGATTATTCACACCTTCTATGTCTGAAACGAATATAATTTTTTTGCCATCTTCTGAAAAAGCTGGATTTCCAAGGTTCGATTCCCTCTCTGTAAGTTGTTCTATTCCTTCACCATTCTTTTCTATCTTGAAAAGTGCATAATTCCCGTAGTGCCATAAGGAATCGGATACATCTTCTCGGTCTGAAGAAAAGACGATAAAGTCTCCTTGTGGAGAAAAAACAGGATCTCTGTCATCATAGAGATCTTTTGTAAGCCTTGTGAGTTTTTGTGTCTCAACATCTATAATGTAGATGTCGCTCATCCCATCCTTAATCCCGGTAAATACTATGCTATTCTCAACTGGAGAGAAATTTGGAGAGTAAACGGCATCACATTCTGGTCTCAGTACTGAGAGTATACGTCCATGTTCCGCATCCGCAATATATATTACATCCCCTTTCCCCGATTTTGCGGAAAAAGCAATTTTATTGCCGTCACGAGACCAGGATATACCAGGTCTAAGAATATGAAGGTTTTCAAATGTTGCTGATTGCGTGGCTCTGGCTATTTTCTTCAAGATTTCACCATCAATAGCAGATATTATCAATATCTCAGTATATTCTTCTTTATCAGTTAAGAACGCAATTTTTGTCCCGTCAGGAGAAATAGATGGACTTACATTATATGCATTTCCCAGTTTCTTATGGTCGGTCAATTTTCTTGCGATAAGGTCGAGTTCATCTTTTTTATCATATAGTGGCCAGTATCTTTTTTTAAGCGATTTACTCCATTCTCTATTCAGTTGGTCAATTGAAAGGCCGATCGTACTTTTTAGTGCCTTTTCCAAACCCTTCTTCTGCTTGAGGGTATGAAATAATTCACCCATTTTTTTCCTTCCGTAGGTTTCACTTATAAACTTGTAAATAGATTGTCCTTCTTTATATACTGCGTATCCGTATACATAGTTGAGGGTTTGAATAGGGATCAATCTATTGTTTATGACAGCATCCCTTAAGTAACTTTCTGTTTCCGAATCCCAGTTAAGCGATTCAAATTCTGCAAGACCCTCCATTACCCAGAGCGGTACACTCATCATGAATTCAGATTGCATGACACTACCAAGTCTTGAACCGAAGAGTATGTCAAACTGGAAAACATGGACAAGTTCATGGTTGATGACATGCCTGAATCTTTCATACGAACCTTCGAAAGGAACAACCATTCTGTTTTTGAATATTTCTGTAAACCCACCAACAGATTCTTCAATGAGTGAAGTAGTAACATTTGTCTGTTCGAAATCGTTATGTGAGTTATATATAATGAGTGGCATCCTTTTCCTGAACGTATGGCTTAAATCCTCCTTAAGTTGATAATATGAATCTTCTGCAACCTGGGCAGCAAATTTTGCGAGTTCTTCTTCTCCTTGATAATAGTAGATAGTAAAATGGGGTGTTTTAATATGTTTCCAATCAAAGTCTTTATACTGTATCTTATTCTTCCCGAATCTCTGTGAATGGAGCAAGGAAAAGAGAAGAATAAACCATAATAGAAAAAAACATAATCTTTTCAAAATATCCTCCCTAGTATAAAACCTATAACAATGCCGATAAGAAGTGCAGTGGAAATAATTCTTGCACGAACAATATCTCTTTTTAGACCCATTCGTAATGCAAAAAAAGTAAAAAGGTATGCAAGTGCATTGAGTAATAGAAAAAAAGGAAGTGTAACAATCTTTACTATCATCGGTCCTATTGCTGGAATGGTCCCAATCATTCCAATAAGACCACTGAATGCCTGCGTAAGAAAACCTGTAAGGATAACTACAAGGGCTATGATTTTTTTGTCAAAACCCAAGATTATACTTATGATGATAAAGAGAACTATTACAAGCCAAATAAGTATAAACTTCCTGTAAGCATTCCAGAAATCTTTTACTTTTTTGTTTATCACGATTCCTCTCTGTTTTGTTCGAAGTTCAACTTTGTATAAGATAACACAAGAGAATCATTTTGTCAAATTTTTTCTTGACTGTTTCTCTGTGTTCACTACAATTAAATTTTTTTCTCTTGACTTTCTTTGATATTATGTATATAAGTAAAGGAGAATAAATGAAAATGATATTTACAGATAAAAAACATGCAATAAATCTCCGGATATCTGAGTGCAAAGATTATAAAGATAGATTATTCAACTCGTTAGAAATAAATATTATCTTACAGGTAAGAAGAGGAAATGCAAAGATTTACTTACAGAATATATAATTATTTACGGTTTAAGACTCATAAATCATTAGGAGCTGGATTTAATAAAAAGATATTCTAGGAGGAAGGATGATTGTTGTTGCTGTAATACTTATAGTTATTGCTTTTCTTTCTCTTTTCTTTGATACAGGTTACCTTGAAAGCCCCAGAATTGTACCTATAGTTCTTGACATTATTCTCTTTATTCTTTCGTTAATTGTTCTTGTAAGAAGTATAATTCTCTATAAAATAGGTGAAAAGGAGATGCTTTCAAAGAAGGTAAGAGACCTCGAGGCAAAGGTTGATTTTCTAACAAAGAAGGAAAAAGAAAGGATTAAATTTAGCAAGACAATGGCTCCGGAAGACAAAAAGATAACAAATCGATAATAGCCCAACACATGAGAATTTTTCGTTTTTTTAGCATTACACTTTTTATACTGTTTTTTATTTTTCTCGGTATAGTAGGTTCAGCCATACTATGGTTGAGAAAGGATCTTCCTGATACAAAATGCCTTGAAGATTTCTCTCCACCTGTTGTGAGCAGGGTTTTCGATAAGGATGGCAATCTTGTTGGAGAATTCTTTATTCAGAAAAGATTGCCAGTTGACCTCAGAGAGATTCCAGAGGAAATGATATATGCAACCATTGCTATTGAAGATAGAAAATTTTATAGGCATTGGGGTGTTGATGTTGTAGGAATAGTAAGAGCCGCTCTTCAGAACATTAAGGCTAGAAAGACTGTTCAGGGTGCAAGCACAATTACACAACAGCTTGCGAGAAATCTTTTCCTCACTCAGGAAAGAACAGTTGTTCGAAAAATGAAGGAAATACTTTTAGCAATACAGATTGAGAGGCGCCATTCAAAGGATGAAATTCTAACAATGTATTTTAATCAGATATATTATGGAAATGGAGCGTACGGTGTTGAAGCGGCTGCTCTTACCTTTTTTGGAAAGCATGCGAAAGAACTGACCCTCCCTGAAGTTACGCTACTTGCTGCGTTACCTAAATCACCTATTTATTTTGACCCGACAAAGAATCCAGAGAAGGCATTGATAAGACGCAATGTCGTATTGAATGCAATGACAGCAACAGGTGCTATTAAGGAAAGTGAGGCTGAAAGGGCGAAGAATGCACCTTTAGGCTTAAATTCCCATATAGATACCTTCAAGGAGGCTCCATATTTCGTTGAAGAGATAAGAAGAAGGGTATTTGAGAGATATGGTGAAAATATGCTATACAGAAATGGGCTGAATATATATACAACCCTTGATACAGATTTGCAAAAAAAGGCAAATAAGGCTATGGAAAAGTGGTTAAAACAGACAGAGAGGATGTATCGATTCAAGGTAGTGAGAGATACAACAGAAAGGGATACTTCGGGTGGAATGACAAAGTATATCCAGGGAGCGGTGGTTGTTATTGAACCAGAAACAGGTGCTGTAAGAGCACTTATAGGAGGAAGGGATTTTGAAGATAGCGAATTCAACAGGGCGACACAAGCGAAAAGACAACCAGGCTCTGCATTTAAGACCTTCGTTTATACTGCATGTATTGAAAACGGTTTTACGCCAAGTGATGAAGTGCTTGATATTCCCATTGTGATGATTTCAGGTGGTGTTGAATACAGCCCTACAAATTATGACCATAAATTTACTGGACCAATTCCCCTTAGAAGAGCGCTTGCGCTCTCGAGAAATCTCGCAGCGGTGAGGTTAATTCGATATATAGGTGAGCAGACGGTTGTAGAATATGCAAAAAGAATGGGCATTAAATCGACATTGAAAGCAGTTCCTTCTTTGGCCCTTGGTTCTTGTGAGGTTACGCCCCTTGAGTTAACCGCTGCTTATACCGTCTTTCCGAATCTTGGGGTAAGGATAGAACCATATTTTATTGAGAAGATTGTGCAAAGGGGAGGAGATCTTATATATCAACACGAAGTTCAAAAGGAAGAGGTTATTTCACCTGCCACAGCCTATGTAATGATAGACCTTTTGAGTAGTGTTATTGATCAAGGGACCGCTGTAGGAGTAAGACTTGAAGGATTTACGAAACCAGCAGCCGGAAAAACAGGAACCACTGATGACTATAGTGATGCCTGGTTCATTGGTTTTACACCTGACCTTGTCTGTGGAGTGTGGGTAGGTTTCGATACAAGGAAGAAAATTGCCAGAGGTGCATCAGGTGCTACCTTTGCAGTTCCCATGTGGACAAGGTTTATGAAAGATGCTACAAAAGGCAAACCTATAAAGAAATTTCCTGTACCGAAGGGAGTTGTTTCAAGAACCGTCTGTACCCTATCCCATAAACTCGCAAACGAATATTGCCCTGATGTAAGAAGGGAAATTTACATTGCAGGAACCGAACCAAACGAAATCTGTGATATTCATACAAAGGATGGAGTTTTATCAGACAAATTTTTATACAATCCTTTATATTTTGAGAAAATAGACAGAGAGAGCGTGAATAAAAAAGGATTTTAGTTGGGATAAAGGAGTTTAAATGAATATTAGCAGAGTTAAGAATATATATTTTCTTGTTTGTTTTTTATTGCTTTGTATCTTTTTACATGGTTGTTTCTTTGGTACATTCCAGACAGCGGAGACACTCGGGGCAGGAAATGTTGGAAGTGTTGCATATGTTATGGTACCAACTTATGGATTCAGTGATACTACAATGGAAGATATTGCAGAGAATATGAGTGCAGGTGGTTTTTTACAGATAGGAGCAACAGACAATGTTGATATAGGATTATGTTTTAGTACAGCAGGGATAGGAGCTCAGGGCAAATTGAGATTTACCCCGGGTAGTCGTACTTCAAAAAGGAGAAAATCAGGACGAACCCGTTCAACAGGCAGGAGGAGCAGAAAACGTTCATATAACCCTTTTGATATAGCAGCAATCCTTTCAGTTAATTACAATTTGTGGAGAGGTGGTTTAATTCCGAAGGGAGACCTCGTTGGAAGTATTCGGTTTGGAGAGCACTTTTCACTCTATGGTGGGGGGGAGATATTCTATGCTCCGAAAATAACAGATAAAAATCTAATAAATTATGTAAATAGACAACTCTTTATTGGTTTTAATGTCAGAAGGAGTGAAAAGGTTAATCCTGAAATGGATTGGATACCGAGTTCAATATATATCGAATTCGGATACCCGTTCGATCTTGAGAAAAAGACCTTTATGTTCGGTCTGGGTATTGGTGGAGCAAATCTCCCTGTTCTTTTTGGGAGTTGCCTTGGTGCTATGGGGGACTAAAGAGGGGAAAGAATGGATGTGTGGAAATTTCTGAAGTCAGTTTTTATAAGGACAAATAAAAACTGGAAACTCATTGTTGTGGAATTTATCACATCACTTATAATGATTCCTATCATTATACTGGGAATAGTCATCCCGGTAATACTGATAGTAATACCTGTTGTTCAAGGTAATTTCGAGGCAGAAGATTTTATTCCTTTCTTTCTTAATCCGGATAACCTAATTTTTATACTTCCTGCTTTTTTCTTCTTTCTTATTTTCGCTCTCGCTTCTCTTATTTTATGGGCATTCGTTGCAGGCGGTATAAGAGCTTCGTTGCTTGAAAACATCCTGAAAGAAAAGAGATTCGACTTGAATACCTTTATGGCATATAGTAAAAAGTTTTTTGGAAGGATGGTTGGGCTATGGATACTTATCGGGCTTATCTACTTTGGCATCTTTGTTGTCCTGGGTGGTATTAGTTATTTGATATTGCTCTTCTGTCTTAATCTTTCTGAAACCTCTGAAGTATGTGCTATTCTTACAGGAGTTTTTTCCGGTTTTATTATCTTTTTTGTGTTTATGGTCGTTGGTTTCCTGATGGGGATTTTCTTAGCCATTGCCAATACATATCTCATTGTTGAAGATGCAGAAGTAGTCAAATCAATGAAAGGAAGTTTCCGTTTTATAAAAAACAATCCTGGGCATACATTTCTTGTTGTTCTTCTTCTTGTTGTAATTGGTTTTGGCGTAACCTTTATATACTCCCTCATTACGATGCCTATAACAATGATTCCTTACATAGGAGCTCTTTTCAGTTTTGCTTTGATTCCTGTCCAGATGGGAATTAATTTATACATAGTTCTCTTCTCAACAACAGCCTATCTTATGCTCTATCTATGGAAAAGGAAAAAGTTAACGTCAGATTTTCAGACCTCTACGACTCCTGAAAAGACAATGTGAGCCCGTGCCAGAAGATAAGGGATTAGTTTTCCTTTTGTTTGATTAAAAGAAACAGTAATGGTTTCTCCGGATGCTGTTTTTACATAAAGAGGTAAAGAAACCATCTTTTTTCTATACGCTATTGCTGAAGCGGCGGCGACACCTGTTCCGCAGGATAGTGTCTCACCCTCTACGCCCCTTTCGTATGTGCGAATAGTCAATCTATTTTTTCCTTCGTACCTGACAAAGTTCACATTCGTTCCATGAGTACCGAATATTTTCAGATTTCGGATCTTTCTACCCGTCCTCAAAACATCAATTTTTTCAATATTTTTCATGAAAATCACAACATGTGGAACCCCTACTGTAAGGAAAAAGCAATCGCATTGTTTCCCTTCTATTTTAAGTCCCATGTTTTTCTTGAAATCACAGGCGGGCAGTTCAACCTTTACACGGTTTCCTTTTAAGATTTCTACGCTGTGAATTCCTGATTTCGACCTGAAGGAGAACTTGCGGGAAACAGCACCTTTTGAGAATGCATAGAGGGCAACGCATCGTGCTCCATTTCCACACATCTCAGCTTCGCTGCCGTCGGCATTAAAATATCTCATCATAAAAGGAAAATCATTATCCTTTTCTAATAGTAGTATGCCGTTTGCACCCACACCCTTCTTTCTCAAGCAGAGTTCTCTTTTTATCCCTTTTTTAAGATATGGGATAGCACCTTCCCTGTTGTCAATCAGTATAAAGTCGTTTCCTGCACCTTCTATTTTTGTAAATGCTATCTTCATTTTTTTAGTCGCGCATTGTCACTGATTTTTATAGTAACAGACGAGGCTTCCAACCTTGTGCGCTTGTGCCTTGTGCACTTTTAGATATTATCCGACTGCGATTACTGAGATTTCTACGAGAGCACCCTTAGGGAGGTTTTTAACTATTATAGTTGTCCTTGCTGGCTTCGTATGAGAAAAATAATTTGCATAAACCTCGTTCATGTCTGGAAAGTCTTCTAAAGTCGTTAAAAAGACTTCAGCCTTAACAACATCTTCAAGAGAATATTCTGCTTTTTTAAGAATAGCCGTTAAATTTTTTATAACTTTCTCTGTCTGCTCTTTTATTCCGCCTTTTACCATTTTCTGAGTGGAAGGGTCAAGGGCAATCTGGCCTGCTGTAAAAACAAAAAACCCCACTTTTACAGCCTGACTGTACGGGCCGATTGCTTCTGGAGCCTCATCCGTACTGATTATCTCTTTCTCCATATTTCCTCCTGGTATATTGGAATATACTTGATTACGCAGATTTTATAAGATTATATAGATTAAAAATAGATGAATCTTTGTTAGGTGAACAGCTGAGCAACGTTAGTTATGCTGCTTTCAGCAGTTTTACAAGTATTGCCTTCTCTGTATGAAGTCTGTTTTCTGCCTCATCGAGCACAACAGAATGTGGACCATCAATAACTTCATCTGTTATCTCTTCACCCCTATGTGCAGGTAGGCAGTGCATAACGATTACATCTTTTTTTGCTTTTGAAACAAGGTCAGTATTGACCTGAAAATCTTCGAAAATCTTTAGCCTTTTTATTTTTTCATCCTCCTGCCCCATAGATGCCCAAACATCCGTGTATATCACATCCGCATCCTTTACCGCGGATTCGGGTTTATTGAAGACCATTAACTCAAAGGTCGCAGTTTGCATTTTATTTGCCTCATTCAGAATAGAGGTATGCGGTTCGTATCCCTTGGGTGATGCGATTCTTAGATTTAATCCATATATTGATGAGAATAGAATTATGGAGTTACATACATTGTTACTGTCTCCAATATAGGCAATATTAAGTCCGTCCAGTCTCCCTTTATGTTCAAGGATTGTAAAAAAATCTGCCAGAATTTGACAAGGATGTTCTTTGTCAGAAAGCGCGTTTATTACAGGAATAGTAGCATTCTCACTTAATTCTAAAACAGTGCTATGTGTAAATGTTCTTGCCATTATGCAATCAACCCATCTTGAAAGATTTCGAGCACAATCAGGAATGGATTCTCTCTCCCCGAGTTGAATATCTTTGGGACCAAGATAGATAGCATGACCACCAAGTTGAACCATTCCTGTCTCAAATGTTACCCTTGTTCTTAAGGATGGTTTTTCAAAAATCATTGCAAGCGTTCTGTTTTTCAATAGATGATGTTCTTTTCCTTCTTTTCCTTCCTTCTTAAGATGGGCTGAAAGACGAAAAATTTCATCTATCTCATCGATTGTAAGGTCAGCAATTGAAACAAAATCCTTTTGCATTCACCCTCCTTGCTCTGCAAAATATTCCTTTACTAAGGCTTGAAGTCCTCTTCGCTTAGACCAATATTTATCTTAATATCCTTGTATATTGAATAATGGACAATTTCACCGTTTCCTGTGAGTTGTTCTATTCGCAAAGGAAGAAAATTCTTTAAATCAATGAAGATATGCTCTTTTTTTGCTCCCCACAGTTTTATTGTATCCTTTGTCTCCGCAAAAAAAAGATATGCGGGTTTTTCAAGGTGTAACGTTTTTGTTACAGCGGTAAACTCATTCTGTTTATTATATTCTATTAATCTCTCTATCAATGTTTCCCAATCTCCCTGGTCAATCCTTTGTCCTCTTAGAGATGTAACTCTCTTATCCGTAATGTCGAGTGTAAGCACAATAAACTTAAAAAGTCCACTTTTGTACCCTTTCACTTTTTTTGTTATCGGATTATAGATACCAACTGACCCCTTTCCATTTCCATCTATGATTTTCATGTGTATCCACTTGGGTTTTAGGAACTTCTGTTCTATTATGCTTCTCTCCTCCTTATTCCCCTTCTTTGTATATGACATAACTGTACAGGTATAATCGTTAATCGTATGCCATACTTCTTCTATCTTCTCGATTAAACCATCAATGTCTATCTTTTCTCCAGATAGGGATAAGGAAAACGAGAGAATCGTGAAAATTAAAATGAGAATTTTCGTTTCTTTTTCTTTCTTTTACTCTTAGTCTTACGAGGATTCCTTTTCTTTCTTTCCAATGCTTCTTGTATCGCATCATCTATGCAGTCGATGAAGACAAATTTAATACCTCTCTTTACCTTATCAGAAATCTCTTCCAGATTGCTTCTGTTCTTCTCAGGTAGAATTATTTCCTTTATTCCTGCCCTTTTTGCAGCCATAACCTTTTCTTTAACTCCGCCTATAGGGAGGATTTTTCCTCTCAGTGTAATCTCTCCTGTCATTGCAACATCTGGTTTTACAGGTTTTTCCGTGAGAAGGGATGCAAGGGCTACTGACATTGTTATACCTGCAGATGGACCATCCTTGGGGATTGCACCCTCTGGAATGTGGATATGTATGTCATACTTGTCGTAGAAATTCCCATCTATTCCAAATCTCTTTGCGTTAGACCTTATATAGGAAAGTGCTGCTTCTGCCGACTCCTGCATAACATCTCCCATCTGACCTGTTAAGGTAAGACATTTCTTCCCGTGCATCTTTGTTGCCTCCACAAATAGTATCTCTCCCCCTGCTCGTGTCCAGGCGAGCCCAGTTGCAATACCGACTCCTCCTGTTCTCTCTGCAATTTCAGAATAATATTTTGCAGGACCAAGAAATTCTTTAACATTTCCTTTATTAACAATAGAAAGGGTTTTTCGTCCTTCTGCAACCTTCCTTGCCACCTTTCGACATATTGAACCTATCGACCTTTCAAGATTTCTTACACCCGCTTCTCTTGTATAATCATTTACAATTTCAAGAATTGCATTGTCTGTAAATTTTATAAGTTTTTTTGAAAGCCCGTTTTCATTTACCTGTCTCGGTATTAAGAAACTTTTTGCAATCTCAAGTTTTTCCTGGATGATATACCCCGGTAAGGTTATTATCTCCATCCTATCTTTCAGGGCAGGAGGAATTGGATCGATTATGTTTCCTGTTGTAATAAACATTACCTTGGAAAGGTCAAATGCTACTTCAAGATAATGGTCACTGAAGGAATTATTCTGTTCAGGGTCAAGTACCTCCAGGAGTGCTGCAGCAGGGTCGCCTCTGAAATCGACCCCTATCTTATCTACCTCGTCCAGCATAAAGACAGGATTGTTTGAACCTGCGTGCTTTATTCCCTGTATAATTCTGCCTGGCAATGCTGCGACATACGTCCTTCTATGTCCCCTTATCTCAGCTTCATCCCTTACACCTCCAAGGGAGAATCGGACGAATTTTCTTCCAAGTGCCCTTGCTATAGATTTCCCAAGAGATGTTTTCCCGACCCCTGGTGGTCCGATAAAACAGAGGATTGGTCCCTTTGAATCCTTTTTCAATTTTCTTACTGCGAGGAATTCTATAATCCTCTCTTTAACATCTTCAAGGTTGTAATGGTCATCGTTAAGAACCTTTTCCACTTCTTTAATCGCAAGGTTGTCCTTTGTTTCTTTTGACCATGGTAAATTGACAAGCCAGTCAAGATATGTTCGTATGACATGGTATTCAGCTGCCTGGACAGGAATTACTCCGAGTCTCTCAAGTTCTTTCATTGCAACCTTTTCAACATCTTTAGGCATCTTCGCTTTCTTTATTTTCTTCTTTAACTCCTCAATCTCTATGGTTCTTTCATCCTTTTCCCCGAGCTCCTTTTGTATTGCTTTTAACTGTTCTCTTAGATAGAATTTTCTCTGGTCCTCATCGATCTCGTCCTTTACCTGCGAACGAATCTTTGCACCGAGCTCAAGAATGTTAATTTCCTTCATCAGAATAGGTGTCAGGTTCTGAAGTCTCTTGACAGGGCCGAACGTTTCCAGAATCTTCTGCTTGTCTTCTAGTTCAAAGTTTAGATTTGCTACAATAAAATCTGCAAGTCTCCCAGGTTCTTCTATATTTATTACAATTGCTTCGAGTTCTTCAGGAAGATGAGGAGAGAGCTCAATAAGTTTTTGGAACATTGAAACGATATTTCTCATAAGAGCCTCTACCTTAACCCCTTTTTCCCAGCGTTCTTCTATTATCTCTACCGTTGCTTTTAAGTAAGGCTCTTCCTGGGTAAATTCCTTTATCCTTATCCTGCTAATACCCTGAACAAGTAGCCTCAAACTTCCATCAGGAAATCGCAGCATCTTTGCGATGGTAGAAGCAGTTCCCACCCTGTAGACATCATCCTTTCCTGGGATCTCTTTTTTTAGATTCTTTTGTGCAACAAGCCCAAGAATCTTATCGCCTTCCAATGCATCATCAATGAGTTTTATTGCCCTCTCTTTAACAGCAACAAGAGGTACAATAATCAGTGGAAAAACAATGGTTCCTTTAATTGGTAGAATTGGCAGTTCTTCAGGAATTTTCTTTACAGCAGGCTTTTTTTCACTTGCTTCCAATATATTAAAAGGATTATTTCCGTTCTTGTTATTCATTTTCTCTCCTTTTTAAGCTATCTCGATAATTTTTTCCTCTTCATCGCCAATTTTCAATTTGGGAAGCGTAATTTTCAAGATTCCGTGCACGTAATCTACCTTCACACCCTTTACTTTAATAGGACAGGGAATAAAAACTACCCTTTCAAAGGGTCCAAAATTCAGCTCCATATAATAGTAATTTCTCTTGCCATCTATTTTTGATGGATCTTCTCTAAAGCCTTTTACATTGAGGTAGTTCCCTTCGAGAGTTATCTTGAGTTCCTTCTTATCTATTCCCGCTATTTCAATAAGTATAATAATATTTTCGTCTGTCTCATAAACATCGCAGGGAGGCATCCATACACCCCTGCCAGAGAATGGGAGTGATTCAGAGAAAACTCTCTTGAAAATTTTTTCCATTTTGACCTGAGTTTTTTTTATTCCTTTTAATAAATCATCATCAGCCATTTTCTCCTCCAGTAGGTAGAATTTTATAAACGTCTATATAAACCTTCTCATCAGAATCTGCAAGGATACAAACTAACTTTTTCATATGTTAATTATTTAGAATTTTATCTCAACGTTTCTTTCACCTGCCACTACCTGACCAATTTCGTAGAACTCTTCTTTCTTTGATATCAGGTAATTCTCGAGCTCTTCCTTATTTTCTGCATCAACTATGAGCACCATACCAATACCCATATTGAATGTTCTATACATCTCTGAAATTGGAATATCTCCTTGTTCTTTTAAAAAGTCGAATATTGGGGGTTTCTCCCATGTAGATGTGTCTATTATACAGGAGCAGTTATGTGGAAGAATCCTTGGTATATTATCGTAGAATCCACCTCCTGTGATATGTGCATACCCTTTTATGATTCCTCTTTCTCTTAAAGGGGAGAGTAGTGGAAAATAGGACCTGTGAACCCTTAGTAATTCTTCTCCTACATAATTTTTTATCTCAGGAACATAATCCTCTACTGTAAGTTTTAGTTTACTGAATAAAATCTTTCTAACTAGTGAAAAGCCATTTGTATGAAGACCATTCGACTCGAGACCTATGAGGATATCGTCTGGTTTTACAGCATCTATATCAGGGATCCTCTTTTTTTCAACGATACCGACAATGAAACCCGCAATGTCATAATGTTTCTCCTTATAAAAATCAGGCATTTCCGCCATTTCTCCACCGACCAATGAGCAACTATTTTCTTTGCACCCCTTTGCAAGTCCCATAACAATCTCTTCTATTATCTTTTCATTAAGTTTTGGTGTTGCTATATAGTCGAGAAAAAAGAGTGGTTCAGCACCAACAGTCAAGATATCATTTACACAGTGATTCACAAGGTCGTGACCCGTTGTATCGTACCTCTCAGTCATTGTAGCAATTTCAAGTTTGGTTCCAACACCATCTGCACTTGAAACAAGAACTGGTTCAGCATATTTTTTCTTTATCTCAAAAAGTGCACCGAAACTGCCTATATCTGTAAGAACAGAAGAAGAAAAAGTCTCCCTCGCTAATCTACGAATTTTTTTCACAGATTCCTGAGCTGCTTTAATATTAACTCCTGCATCTCTGTACTTCATTATTCTTCAGGTATAATTTTACCAGAGCACATTCCGGTTCCAGAAACTCCTTTAGGTATTCCACTCACCATACCTATAGTTACTTTTGCAAGTGGGGTAGATTTTTTACAACCTTCAAGAGAAACTACAATCATAAGAATTAATATTAAAAAATTCCTTCTATTTTTCATAATCTATTTCATTATTCTAAAAGGTACTAAGAATATAATTACGATTCAGGCAAATGTCAAGGAAAAAATAAGGTGATGAGTCCACATGTCAAGATATGAAAATTTGAAATCCTAATGCTGAAATTCTTTTCAGGTCTGACTGTATGACCTCAAAAATCTTTGATTTCTTTGAAAAAAAGGCTTGACAAATTAATTAGCATAGATATACTATAATTGAGTCCTTTGAAATTATATTTGGTTGTGGATTATAGCTTGTTTTTAAAATGTTAGAAACATGCAAGAAATTTTTTAGGATGCTGAAAAAGGGGGTTTTATGAATAAAATTATAATAATTTGTTTAACTCTTTTCCTTCTTTTTGGACAAATTTGGGCACAGAGTTTAACAATAACAATCCCAAACGGTGGTGAAGAATGGTTTGTTGGTAATAAACATCCAATCCACTGGGATTGGTCAGGTTCTATTACTTCAGTCAGACTTGAGTATTCAACAGATGGTGGAGTAAACTGGATGCTTATTGCGTCAACAACAACAAATGATGGTGATTATCTGTGGACAATTTCCAACACAATATCAGCAAACTGTTTCGTGAAAATCTCTGATGTATCAAATCCTGCAATCAATGATTTTAGTGATGGAAGTTTTTCCATAATAAGACCATCAATAGACATTAAAAAACCTGATGGTGGCGAGGTCTTGAGGATTGGTGAATATTATCCAATTCATTGGGACTGGTCAGGACAATTTAGCAATGTAAAGATTGAATACTCAACTGATGGTGGTAGTTCTTGGAACACAATCATTGCCAACACCCAGAACGATGGTGAGCACTACTGGCATATACCAAATGCCCCATCAAATATGTGCCGAATTAAAATTACAAACCTTATTGATCCTGATTGTTTTAACATCAGCGACGATAACTTTACCATTGCAAATAACACTATCACAGTTATCAAACCTGATGGTGGCGGGGCATATACAACAGGGCAGATTTATCCAATCATTTGGGACTGGACAGGAAGTTTTACTACTGTAAAAATTGACTATTCGACCGATGGTGGAACAACTTGGAATTCAATTGTAACTTCTACTGCAAACGATGGAAGTCACAAATGGACCATCCCAAATACTCCCTCAAATAGTTGTCGTATAAAGATAACAAATACTGCTGACCCAAACTGTTTTGATATAAGCGATAGCAATTTTACTATTTTGTCTACAGGGCTACAATTGGTCTGCCCAAATGGTGGAGAAATTTATGTTGTTGGCGATTTATGCCCAATTCACTGGGGTTGGCTCGGCACTATAAATTCAGTTAAACTTGAATATTCAACAGATGGAGGCACAACTTGGCATACCATTATAAATTCAACAACAAATGATGGTGATTATGTCTGGACTATACCAAACATACCTTCAAACCAATGTCGGATAAAGATCACAAATCTTAGTGACCCGAATTGCTGGGATATGAGTAGTGCAGATTTTACGGTTGAGAGCCCTTCGTTTATTATATTTGACCCTGACAGTGGAAGGTCTTTGGTTGCCGGAGAGACATATCCAATTCATTGGAACTGGCGAGGAATAGTTAGCAATATAAAACTGGAACTATGGTATAAGGTTGCGGCTGGGGTTCAATGGTGGACCATTACATCAAATACACCTAATGATGGTAGCCACTACTTTACTGTCCCCTATTATATCTCCGATTCCTGCGGAATAAAGATAACAAGCAATGTTGATGCAAACTGTTATGCATTGAGCGAGGTCTTCAAAATTGTCAGACCAACAATAAAGGTAATCTATCCCAATGGAGGTGAGAATCTCATTGAGGGAGAAGATATGGAAATTATCTGGGATTGGAATGGTAATTTCTCGAATGTAATGCTACAGTATTCGATTGATGAAGGTTCAAACTGGCAGACAATAACAACCAGCACATCTAATGATGGCAGTTACCACTGGACTATACCAAGTGGTATTTGGCTCACCTGTCTTTTGAAGGTCATAAATACCACTGACATTGATTGTTATGATGTGGGAGATGCAAGTTTTAATATTTTAGATGCAACAATAGATGTAAAAAGGCCAAGTCTTGGAGACACATTCTACATAAAACGTAAGCATCCAATATACTGGCAATGGACAGGTGGTTTTCCTACAGTGCGGATTATGTATTCAACAAACGGTGGTGGGTCCTGGCAAAATGTGATTTCTTCCGCACCTAATAATGGCTATTATATCTGGACTTGTGATACCATTGTTTCAAATAATGCCCGCATTCAGGTAATAAGTAATCAGAATACTGGTGCCTTTAGCGTAAGCGACCCTTTTGTTATTGCTGATACTTCTTCTCTTACTGAACCACTTCGTGTTCTGGCACCGCTCCAAGGCGATTCCTTCCCAGTCGGTGGCAAATGTTGCATCACCTGGCACAGTATTAATTTTGCATCCCCGAACCAAGTAAATCTTTACTATTCAATTGATGGTCCACCTTGGATTGGTATTGCAACAGTTTCAAATAGTCAAAAGCGATATGAATGGACAGTTCCAAATTATGTAACGGATAACTGCCGGATATTAGCAGAGGATGTTAATGGAACTGCCTCTGACATAAGTGAGAGTTTCTCAATTGTGCTCCAGAAGATAGAAGTTGTATCTCCAACCTCTGTAAAAGAGTGGGTTGTCGGAAGAAAATATTATATCCTCTGGAACTGGACTGGCGGCTTTTCCAATGCAGTTATTGATTACTCTTATAATGGCGGTATTGATTGGGTGACTATTGCCTCACCTACATCCAATGATGGAGCGTATGAGTGGACAACTCCTAATACGCCTTCTACCCAGTGCCTTATTCGTATAAGAAATTACGAGAATGTAAATGTTGTTACAATCAGTGATACCTTTGCAATAAAACCGCAATCAATAACAATCAGTTATCCAATTGCTAGCGATAGTTTTATAGTTGGTAGAAAATATTATATTAGCTGGGATTATACAGGTGCTTTTTCCTCTGTGAACATAGAATATTCAATTGATGGAGGGATAAACTGGACATCAATTGTTTCATCAGCTGCAAATAATCAATATTATCAATGGACAATTCCTAATACACCGAGTAATCTTACAGTTATCAGGGTGATAAACTCAGCAAATCTCGATGTCTTTGGACTTAGCGATACATTCTCAATAGTTCCCCAGACAATAACCGTAACTTCACCAGTATTGAGTGACCAATGGATTATAGGGAGGAAGTATTATATTACTTGGCTTTATACTGGTGGCTTCTCAAATGTAAAGATCGAATATTCTTATGATAATGGAAGCTCATGGAATACAATAAAGGAAAGCACATCCAATTCACGCAGCTATGAATGGACAATACCCAATACACCCTCAGATGACTGTTTTGTTAGAGTTTTAAATCATGATAATTTGTCGGTCTGCGATACAAGTGAATTGTTTAGAATACCTTTACAAACAATCGAACTAACATCGCCAAAGACCAATGACAACCTTATCTCAGGTAGAAAATACTATATTACCTGGAGATGGACCGGGACCTTCACTTATGTTGATATTCAATATTCTACTGACAATGGAACAAACTGGAGTTATATCGCAAATAATGTAACAAATAACGGTAATTACGAATGGTCCATTCCAACAGCAAATTCTGAGAGCTGCTTTGTGAAATTGATAAACCCACAAAATCCAAGTGTCTATGATATAAGTGAAATGTTCTCTATCCTGCCCCAGGAGATTACAATAACATCGCCAATCTTCAGTGATACACTAATTGCTGGAAGGAAATATTATTTAACCTGGAGAACAAAGGGGTCTTTTAGTAATGCCGATTTGTGGTATTCCCTTGATGGAGGGCAAAATTGGGCTGTTATTGCAACCAATGTTACTAATAATGGCTATTATAAATGGACTCTTCCTGAGGCACCCTCAAACCTTGCCTGTATCAAGATTGGCAACAGTGCGCAACCTCCAATCTTTGCCCTCAGCGATACATTCATCATCTCCCCACCAATCTTAGAGATTACATCACCATCACTTGGTAATCTATGGTATTGTGATAGGAAGTATTATATTACCTGGAATTGTCTTGGCGGTATACAGCAGGTCAATCTATTCTACTCGTTGGATGGAGGTGTTGATTGGGATCAGATTGTGGTGAATCAGCAGAATCAAGGTAATTATGAATGGACAATCCCCTCTGGAATCTCATCCCAAAATTGTCGAGTGAAATTGGAAAGTAGTGCAAACTCATTAATCACTTATATGAGTGATTCATTTGCAATTGCTATACTGGGTATTGAAGAGAATGGTTTGCCTGAGCAATTACCAAAGGACTTCGCCTTACAGGGATTTTTGCCCAATCCATTTGTAAGAAGGGGAAACATCAGACTGGCGATACCCACAAATTCTAAAATAAAACTTGTAATCTACGATGCCTGCGGAAGACTTGTGAATACAGTCTTTGAAGGAAATATAGAGCCTGGATTTCATTCTTTTACCTTCAATGGTAAAAACAATCATGGTCAGAATTTACCTGGAGGTGCTTATTTCTTGAGGTTTGAGGCACGCAACAAAAAAGAAAAAATCTACGATTGCACAATAAAGATTTTGAAGATATAGAGCGCAAAAACCGCAGATTTTACCACGGTCCCCGTCCTGAAGGACGAGGTATTATTAGGTGGATTTGCTTTTGATTCTCTCTTCTGGTAGCAGACTACGTATACTTAGGTCAATTTAGAAACAGGTGAAATTTTACGTATACGCAGATGTCACATGTCTACCATTGCCACGAAATTTTAAGGTCCTCTTTGGGAAGAAAATATCTTCTGGTTATGTAATAGAATTGTTTATCCTCCTCAGTTCTTACACTATCAGGTTCCATAGAAATGCTCAATTCCTTGAATTCCAGAGGTGCTTCAATGATAAACTGTAATTTATTGATTTTTTCCTTCCACAATTTATCTAAAATATAGACTGCGCTTTTGTTGTTTATCTTTTGCTTATATTCAACAAATACTGTTTCTACACTATTAGGTTCAAAATGCAATACCCACTCTATACCATTTTTCTTTTTGGTTAGGTCTATGTGATTTATGGGGTCTAAAACATTGATCTTTTCTGGGTATAGATGATTGCTGTTTATTGGGAATTGATAAACCATAATGACATCAATCTCAAAGTTGGATTTGTTTTCAAAAAAGTATAACCCCTGAACATGGACATAATTTTTTTCCAATTTAATATTTATCTCTCCTTTGAAGAATTTTATAGGCATCTCTGCAAAGGAGTACGAAATAAAATAGATAACAAAAAACATTGAAAGGATTAGTCTTTTCATAAAAAATTGTGATAAAATTTTAAGGTTTTCTCTTTTCTTCTGTCATTTATTAAGATAGATAAATAATAGCATTTTTATATAGGTATGTCAAGGAAATTCAATTTAAACATCGAATTGAATGATAAAGTCCTCTTCAACCGAAAAAGCACTTGAAGATGAGATAAACTATTTTGACCCCGATAAGATCTTGCTCATCAACCTTGCGTTGTCAAGCATATTGTGATTGTTGTTAAAGTAGACATAGCAGGATTCAGGATTCGCTTTAGTAATTCTTGAGGTCTTCAGTTTTTTTCAGAGACCCCGCTAAATTTCCTCTACTAATTTAAGAAATTGTTTGTAAGGAATAGCAGTCCAACTTTCTGCGCTTGATGCACCAAGTGAAAGACTTATCATTGACACTTTACAGGCAACTTCTTCAGTTGGGGCTTCGTAAATGTCCAGAAAGTCAAAAGAGCCAAGAAGCGCATAATGAGCAATAAACTTTACGCCCGGACATTTCTCCTTCACCCTTTTTATCCATTCCTCACCGATTGCTGCCCGCTCCTTCATCCTCTTTGATACTTCTGGTGAGAGTTTTGTCATTAATATATATGTCGGCATAATACCTCCTTTTTGCAAAATTATATATTAAAAAAAATGTTTGTCAATAAAAATTTGAGGTGGTTCTTACATTTTGGGTATCAAGGGTAAAAGCGAGGGTGAAGTTTAGTGTCACTCCTTAAACTCAATCTCTACTCTGACTTCAGACTTCTGACATCTATTTTCTGGCTACTCCTTACTCTCTATTGTCCTATAATAGATGTCAAAGGGTTTACCTTTTATATAGTTATCAAGAGTCTTTAGTGTTCTATGGGTGTGGTAATTGAACCAGTTTGAAAACAGCAAAAAAACCTCCCTGAAATCTTCTGTTCTCATCTTCTGGTAATATCCGGCTTCCTCATGTTCCCAACCTTTTTTCATAAAATGGTAAACAGACTTACTCATTTCCACGGCGTGTAAGTCACTCTTTCTGCATTTCTCACAAAGTATTCCACCTTTTGGATTTGAGAAATAATGAGGAGAGAAACCCTTTCTTCCGCAAGCAGTGCATTTTTCAAGTTCTACCCTGAAACCAATAATAGAGGCACTCTTCATGAGAAATTGTGTAAGTATAAAGGGGAGGTCTTCTTTTTTTCCTTGATTAATTCTGTGCAAGGTAAAGAGCGAATACCGATAAAGTATCTTTGAAACCTGTTCTGTTGCAACAAGGTTTGAAAGAAAATCAGCAATAACAGCAGCATAGTTAAACCTGAGAAGATTATTATGAATGTCCCAAAAGAATTCAACCATTTCTGCTTCCTTTACAAGATATATCTCGCTTGTCTCTTTTTTATAAAATACTATTTCGGCATTAACAAAGCTCTGAAGTGCAGCAGCCATTCTACTCTTAGGGTTTCTAACACCCTTTGCTATGAGTTTTATCCTTCCGAATCCTTCACTGAAAGCAGTAATAATTCGGCTGGTTTCGCGATAATCCATACCCTGAAGGATTATCACCTCAGTCTTCTTTATAAGTTCTTTCATTGTACAATTGGGTCAGAACCTTTGAAAATATCTTCTATAATTTCTCTATGGCTTTTGAATGGGATCTCAGGTAGGTTTTGATAATCAAAGTAACGAAGGTCAACTGCATCATCTCCGGCTTTTGCATTCCCTTTTATAACATCAAGGATATAAGCAAGGACAATAACACTTTTGTATCTCCAGCCCCTCTGTTGATACAGACCGAGGAGACTTCTTATTCTGCAGTCAAGGTTAATCTCTTCCCTCATTTCCCGTATAACGGATTCTTCTGGTATCTCGTCTATTTCAATAAAACCCGAGGGTAGTGCCCATCTACCAGTACAGGGTTCTTCTCCTCTCTTTACAAGGAGGATCCTCTTCTCTTTATCAAGGATTACACCAGCAACAACAGGGACAGGATTTTCATATATAAATTCTTTGCATCTTTGACAGAACAATCGCTCTTTGTCGTCCTCCTTCTTCGTGAAAAGTTTCCCCCCACATTTAGGGCAGTATAGAAATTTCATACAGAGAGATTGTCACAGAATCTGAATAAAGTCAAGGAAAATTAGGCAAAAGTCCAATAATAGAGAGATTGCCATACCCACCCTCTAGGCAAAAAACATAATATTCTACAGCATTTCTTTGAATAGTGCATAGAAGACGGGTCTCGCAATGACAGAATGCGTTTGTGCGTCATTGCGAGTTCTTCTTCTTTGCTCTGCTTCCGCGAAGCAATCTTGAATTTTTTGGAGTGAATCAAGTTCTCTCGTTAAAAACTCTAAGACTTATATTAGAATCCACTACATTAGTTATACCAGCAGCAGATTTCAATCTGAGTGCTCATTTCAGAGTTGCTACCTTGCGAGAAATATGGTTGACTTTCCTTTATTTTTGTTGTATGAAATATAAAATGGAGGAAAAATGAAGAATGTTATCAGGTCACCATGCGTAGTGTTAATTGTTTTCTCATTATTTCTTCTCATTTCAGTCCACCTTAATAGTGATGAAATGAAGAAACATCCTGGATGGGCAATTATTGCATCTGCTCTGCTCCCTGGCGGCGGACAGTTCTATGCAGAGAATTATGCACGAGGTATATTCTTCTCAACGCTTCAGATATCCCTTATTTCTTTAACCCTTTACGAGAAGATCCAGGAAAGGGATTATAAAAAATTGTATGATGAAAATCATGACAAAGATACCTGGGATGAATTTAATAAACATAGAAGCAGGGTAAGAAACCTGCTCTGGTGGGATGCAGGAATTTGGTTCCTTTCATGCGCAGATGCATTTACAGATGCACACTTTTATGGATTTAATGAGCGAGTGGATTTATCAATACACTTCAAAAAAAATACAGGGACCCCACAGGTAGGAATAACACTCAGATTTTAGGTGGTGTAAGCATCTCTATAGTTTTTTATAAAAGGAGGTGAGATGAAAATTATTATAAGAATCCTTATATCTATCGCAGTTCTATTTCTCTTTCACTGTAAAGGGCCTGTAGAGAAGAAGATTGTAGTTACCTTCTGGCATGCAATGGGAGGACCCCTCGGGAAAACCCTTGATAGTCTCATTACAGAATTTAACCAGACACATCCTGAGATAAAAGTTGATCATGTTGGAATGGGAAATTACCAGGCATTGAGTCAGAAGCTTATGGCAACGGTTGCAGCAAAGAAGCCTCCAACAATATCGCAGGTGTTTGAATCCTGGACTGAACAGTTGTTTCGAGTTGGCGTACTTACACCTGTCGAGGAGTTGCTGACAGAAGATGAAATTAATGAACTAAAAAGGGATATATACCCGGTTTTTATTGAGGACAATACGTGGAATGGTAAACTTGTAACATTCCCATTTAATAAAAGCGTTCCTGCCTATTTTTATAATAAAACACTTTTCAAGAACGAAGGGATTGACCACTTTCCTACAAATTGGGACGAATTTATAGAGACAGGTAAAAAAATAACGAAGGATACAAATGAGGATGGAACTCCCGATATTTGGGCAACTGCATTCCCTCTAAGTACCTGGATGTTTGAAACAATACTTTATCAGAGTGGTGGAAGGATACTTTCAGAAGACAATGTGACGCCACTCTTTAATAAAAAGGAAGGCATAGAGTCCTTGCAGTTTTTCCTGGACATTCTGAATAAACACAGGATAGGATACCTTACAATGGGATACCAACATCAGGATGATTTCCTTGCTGGCAAGGTTGCGATAATCTCTGGTTCCGTTGTTTCTTATTCATTTATAATGGCACTAAAACCGGATTTTGATCTTGGAATGGCCCCTGTGCCTTCGGGGAGAAATAATGCGGTAGTTATTTCAGGAACAAATATAGCACTTTTTGCTAATGCATCAAATGAGCAAAAGCAGGCTGCAATGAAATTCATCAAATGGTTTCTATCAACTGAAATACAGGCGAAGTGGTCATATGGAACTGGTTATGTTCCCGTGAGAATCAAAAGCCTTGAAGAACCTCTTATGAAAAAGAGGATAGAGGCACTACCGGAGTTAATGGATGTTATTTCACAACTTGAGTTTGCTTATACTGAACCGCGAATAGCAGGGTGGCTTGGGGGAAGACAGATACTCGGAACAGAAGGGATAGAACCAGCATTGATGGGTGTTAAGAGTCCAGAGGAAGCACTGAACGACTGTGCAAAAAAGATAGAGGAATATCTCAAAGCCGAAAAGGAATAGAGAATTAAGAAGACAGG
>SOIS01000056.1 GCA_004375965.1 Candidatus Cloacimonadota bacterium
TTTTAATTCGAAGGAAACGACCCAAATGTATCAAAATAGTATTAATACAAGCAGTTGCTGACATGTTTTCCCAAGAGGTTGTCTTTTCAAATTCGTCACGCCACCATTCCTCAAAATGCTGAGCATCCTTCAAGAAATCCTCGGATGTAGGCATTGGAACTGTTTTTAATGGGAAATTTCCATAAACACATTTTCCTTGAAGTTTTAATCGAGCAATTTCTGTCGTTAGTTCCTTTGAAGGAATATACGGCGGAAATAGCTCAGATTCTTGAATGGGAAATGGACCAAAATCCTTTGGTATTTTATACTTATCCATATATTTTTGATTTATTTTTTCCAGAGATTCGCTCGGTTCCTCACTATCACCCCAGATAATCTGAGAATTATCCTTTACTATTAGAATTGCATCAATATCACTCTGTCCCGGTCGATAATACCCACCTGGAAGAGAACCGATAGCATAAATTGCAAGCAAACTACTCGAATCAATCTGAATGCAGTCTTCTGCACATCTTTTTAGAATTTTCCAAGCAGTCTTTTCATCAATTACAGCCATACGAAAAACTCCTTAAAAAAGTTCAATCCTATCGATTCAATATTTGCTCTGCTTGCTTCATCTTAGAAATTACATCCACCTCGAAGGGACAGCGCTCCATACAAACGCCGCACTCATTGCATGCTGAAGCTTTTGCAGAATGCTCTTTACTAACATTTCTGGATGCCCGGATACGACCTGGATAATAGAAGTTTATCTTTCCCCGAATAGCTTTATAGGTATCGGCATCTTGCAGCGCTTTATCTAACATCCTTATGGTTCTTCCAATATCAATGTTCACTGGGCAGGGCAAGCAATGATTGCAGTAAACACAATTGCCTTCAAGATCCTCCTGGAATTCAGTAATAACCGAAGTGAAATCCTTTTCTGCGTTGTCTGCTTCTAAAAAGTATAGAACCTCTTCTAACTGTTTGGTATTTTTTAACCCCGGGACAACTGTACAAACGCCGGGTTGAGAAAGAACATAATTGATACATTGGGCTGGTGTTATTACTCTCGAATCCTTTTTTCGAAAAATTCTGCCACCAGCAAAAACCTTCATAGCTACGAGACTAACCCCCTTGCTGATACAAGCCTGAAAAAATTCTTTTCTGCCCGGCATGAAATCCCATGCAAGATTAAGGGGAAACATGAGAACGTCAATATAACCATCCTCTATAAATCTCATTACACCTGGAGACTTATGCCCACTTATACCGATGAAACGAACTTTTCCTTCCTTTTGGAAACGATGTGCAAGTTCCATCAATCCTCCAGACATCATTACCCGGTCATAAGATTCTACTGCGTTCACCATTTGTATCATAAGAATATCTACATAATCGGTATGTAACCGGGAAAGTAAGTCATGAAAAAGCATTTCATTTTCTTTTACATCTCGTGTTAAGCGGTATTGACCGTTTGTTTCTGCACATCCTATATGCCCTGCAATTATTACTTTATCTCTATATCCCTTGAATGCAACACCAAAATTATCACGATACTCTGGAAAGGCGAAAACAAGGTCAAAGTAATTAACACCCTTTTCAATAGCGGCATGAACAACAGAAACTACATTTTTTCTTGGTTTTCTATTCAGATATTCTGTTCCCAGTCCAATTATGCTTACATCAAGCCCTGTTTTCCCGAATTTACGATACTTCATTACTTTGTTATTCACCTATAATTCCTCTTCCATCACAACACGAATAAAATCCCGATATAATTAAACATGGTTAATTTTAACAATTTTCCTTCCTCTTATGCCTTTAAGATACTCAACTTTTTCCCTTGATTTTCCTACCGCAGTATTTGGTTTTACACCAGCATAGATAATAAGACTTCCGTGTTTTTTCAGGCAATGCATTATCATCTCTTTTTCTTTTTCAGAAATCCTCTTCCCTCTTACTAAAACAAAGTTATATTTATCAAGCCTCTCATAAATTTTTTCAAATCGCTCACAAAAAACAGTTGTATTTTCCAACCCCAGCTTAGATTTCATATGCCGTAAAAAAACACACTTCTTCATATTCGATTCAAGCAGGTCGACCTTTCTTTCCTGAAGCATTATAGCAAGAGGTATACCTGGCAGTCCACTGCCTGAACCAAGATCAAGGACTCTATCATTCTTTTCAATACTCAATTTCAATATAATCGAAAGAGAATCAATTATGTGTCTTTCAATAAACCTATCTTCTTCCTTTTCTGAAATAAGATTAAATTTTTTATTCCATATAAATAGTTCTCTATAATAGAGATAAAGAGACTCAGCATTTTTTTCTCTCATATTTAGACCATAATTTTCCGCCTCTTTCAATAATGCTTTTATGAACTCTTTTTTTATCATTTTTCTACATCCCTATGTTTCACGTGAAACACTTACTTAAAAGAAGAATGGTGACCACAAGACACAAGGGCGCAAAATCGCAAGATTTTTAACCGCCTGGGTGGGGTAACTGCAAAACTGCAGCACCGCAAAACTACAAGTGAATTGTTTCACGTGAAACAATTTTTGAAATAGCCTCAATCAGGGATTCTCTGATTTTTTCAGAAATCCTTTAATTTTCATATAGACATCATCAACCCCAATTCTCTTCAAGCATTCAAGGGAATCGCATCTCTTTTTAGCACAAGGACTGCACACTAAATTCGAATAAATGTAATCCCCATCCTCAGGAACTCTATATGGAAACCAATTGTACGGATCAGTTGAACCGAAGACAGCAAAGGTTTTTGTACCAACAGCCTGCGACAAATGCAACGGTCCTCCATCATTAGTTATTAAAAGGTCAACACTTGACAAAAAACAAGCAAATTCACGCAGGGAAACAGGAGGAAGAAAAGTTAAATCCTCCCTCGAAAATCTCTTTACCTTCTCTACTGTTTCTACCTCAGCCTTAGAACCAGTAATAACAACCTGATACCCACTAACACGAAATAGATCTGCAAGCTGAGCAAACCTTTCAGGTAACCATCTCCTTGTCTCAAAAAGATGGCCTGGGTGAAGAGCAATTATATTTTCCTCTTCTTTAAGACTCAATAGCTTAAAATACTTCTTTTTTACCCGTTCCTTTTCCTTGTCAGAAAGAAAAACCATAACTTTTTCTGTAACCGGAACCATTCCAAGGCGGCGAACTGCCCTGAGATTTGAACTGATAGCTGGAATGGATTTAGAGATATCAACTTGATGTGTATAAAATCTACCTCGGAAATTTTCCGGTTTTAACCAGCCCACTCGTACTTTTGCACCTGACAGAAAGCTTAAAAAGAGAGAGAAAGGGGTTGAAATTAGATCGAAAACGATTGCATATTTTCCTCTAATACGGATTATAACATCTAAAATGTTCCAGATTCCTTTTCTTATCTCTATTATTTCGTCAACATCCGGGTCACTTGTAAAGAGCTCAGTACTTGGAGTGTCAAGAACAAGAGACACCTTTGCATATTTAAAGTATTTTCTTATTGTGCGTATAGTGGGCGTTGAAAGGATTACATCTCCTATGCCCCGTTGTTTAATTATTAAAATCCCTTTGGGGGTAGTAAAAAGACTTTTTTTCTCTATCAAATGAAAAATTCTATTTTTATTTTATGCTGTGAGTTATTTATCTTCAGGAGCATCTGTATAAACGTACCCACATCCTGTACAAGAATCAGCTGTTTTAAGATTCTGCATTCCACATTTTGGGCAAACCTTATAATCAATTACTTTGAAAGCTTCATCTATATTTATTTCTGATTCTTTCTTTACACCGACTTCTTCTATAAATTTTTTGAGTTCACTTACCTCTTCCACTCTTTCCCATTCTTTTAAACAGGGATGATATATCTCATCGGTGGCTGAAATCTTACCTTCCTTAATAAAAAAGATAAGGTCATCTCTTGCAATTGGTCCATGGTCGGTTCCCTCTTTCTTATATTTCCAGTGATACTCCTCACTAACATACTTGCCAATGTCCTTAATTGAATCAATCTCTAACCATTCATCCTTCTTAGGAAAGTATATCATATCATAGCAGGATATCATCCCGTTCCCAAGCTTTTCTATTAACTCTTTCTGTGAATATACACCTATGATAACATCACCCCTTTTTACCGTTAACTTTATAGCCATTAGCCACTCCTTTTAAGTATTATTATACAATCTCAATATAATAAAAATTCTCCTCAATGTCAATAAAAATCTTTACAATCTTAGTTTTTTCACATGAATATTCTCTAAAAAAACACAGTTAATACCTCTGAATAAGTCAGAAATTTCATAAAATTTATTTGACATTTTTTCTTTTTTGGGATATAGTAAGACGGAATTTGGCTCATCGAACTGGTTGAAAATGTAAAAATGACTTTGTGTGATAACTCTTTGCGTAGTCTTGGATTAAAAAAATGGAGGTGATATGAAGGTTCTCTTATCGGGAAATGAAGCAGTTGCAAGAGGTGCTTACGAAGGTGGATGTCGCTTTGCTGCAGCTTATCCTGGAACACCAAGTACAGAGATCCTTGAGAATATAGCAAAATATAAAGATGTTATCTATTGTGAATGGTCTACAAACGAGAAAGTTGCATTGGAAGTCGCAACAGGAGCAAGTTTCGCAGGAGCCAGAGCACTCGCAGCAATGAAACATGTGGGTCTGAATGTAGCGGCAGACCCTTTTTTTTCATTAAGCTACATAGGATCAACTGGAGGCATCATTATAGTTAGTGCTGATGATCCCGGAATGCATTCTTCACAGAATGAACAGGATAATAGGCATTATGCAAGGTCTGCCAAGCTGGCAATGCTTGAACCCTCTGATAGTCAGGAGGCAAAAGAATTTACTATATTAGGCTTTGAGATAAGCGAAGATTTCGATACCCCTTTACTTCTCAGACTGAGCACTCGTCTGTGCCATTCAAAAACAGTTGTTGAACTTGGAGAAAGAAAGGAAGTTCCTGTAAAGGGTTATGAAAAAGATATTAAAAAGCGACTTGTCCTTCCCGCACACGCAAGACTCAGACATATCTATGTTGAAGAAAGATTGAAAAAATTAAGCAAATTTTCTGAACAATTTGAATACAACAAGATGGAGTTTAATGATAAATCCATTGGTATTATATCGAGCGGTATCGCTTACCAGTACGCAAAAGAAGTTCTGCCAGATGCATCATATCTAAAACTATCGTTTACGTACCCACTCCCTTTTAAATTAATAGAGAAATTCAGTAAAAATGTAAAAAAACTTTATGTGATTGAGGAAAATGATCCATTTCTTGAGATGGAAATAAAAGCAAAGGGGATAAATGTAATTGGTAAGGAAATCATTCCAATAACAGGAGAATTGAATCCTTCCATTATCAGTGAAGCATTTGGCAAAAAGAGAAAATCTGTTACTATAAAAAAGATGCCCTCTCTTTCACCAAGACCTCCTGCCCTCTGTCCAGGATGTTCTCATACACCTGTTTTCTATACACTCAATAAACTTAAACTAACAGTAACGGGAGATATTGGATGTTATACACTCGGTGCACTTCCACCTCTTAATGCAATTGATACCTGTGTTGAGATGGGTGCAAGCCTGGGCAATGCATTTGGGATGGAAAAGGTTCTTGGAGAAAAATCAGATAAAAAAATTGTTGCTGTTATTGGCGATTCAACATTCTTCCACTCCGGTATTACACCGCTCATTAATATTGTCTATAATAAAGGTACATCAACTGTGATTATACTTGATAACAGGATTACTGCAATGACAGGTCATCAGGAACATCCAGGGACAGGTAAAACACTTATGGGAGAGGATACAGTCACAATCAACCCAGAAGACATTGTTAAAGCATGTGGCGTGAAACACGTATTCACTGTGGATCCCTACAATTTAAAAGAACTCAAAAAAGTGATCAAAAGGGAAGTAGAGAGAAAAGAACCAAGCGTAATTATTGCACGAAGACCCTGCATACTTCTCCTTATAAGAAAGAGAGAGGTTGGTAAACCTTTCTATGTGGACACAGAAGAATGTATAGGATGTAAGATATGTCTACAACTTGGCTGCCCGGCAATCTCTATGAAGAATGAAAAAGCTTATATAAATGAACTCTTCTGTGTTGGATGCGGTGTTTGTGCACAGCTATGCCCCATAGACAACACAATGATTCAAAGAGAAAATGATTCATAAAGATTATTACATAGATGAAAGACAGAGATTCACATATAGCTCATAATTGTTTTAAGGTAAATAAAAAAATGGGCTTGGTTTTTGGCTCAGTAATCAGGGACATGTGAACTTATATCTTGAACATTGTACCAAGGAGATGTAATGGAAACAAAATCTGTTATGATATGCGGCGTTGGTGGACAGGGTATCCTCCTTGCGAGTGATTTACTTTCACAAACAATGCTGGAAGTAGGAATGGACGTAAAGAAAAGTGAAGTTCATGGAATGTCTCAAAGAGGTGGAACGGTTATAAGTAATGTACGGTTTGGAGAGAAGGTATTTTCACCACTAATTCGTAAAGGGGATGCTGAAATTATTCTTGCTTTTGAAAAACTTGAAGGATTAAGACAGATTGAGTATCTGAAAAAGAATGGGGTTGTTTTAGTCAACAATTTTGTTATAGAGCCACTACCTGTAGCCTGTGGACTTGCAGAATATCCTGAAGATGTCATCTCCATTATAAAAAGTTCGA
This sequence comes from Candidatus Cloacimonadota bacterium, assembly GCA_004375965.1. Classification (GTDB taxonomy): domain Bacteria; phylum Hydrothermota; class E44-bin80; order E44-bin80; family E44-bin80; genus SOIS01. Next base: position 6,695 of record SOIS01000056.1, read on the forward strand.
TTCCTGACGCAATCGTTATTGATGCTCTTTCTCTTGCAAAAAAAGCAGGCAATGCACGGAGTATGAACATTGTGCTGCTCGGGGTACTTGCAAAAAAACTCGAAATAGACAAAAAAATCTGGTATTATGTGATTGAAAAAAGAGTCCCTAAAAAGACCTGGGAAGTAAACAAGCGAGCATTTGATCTTGGATACGAAGTAATATAAATAAAAAACACAGGTGCACCAGAACATAACTCACAAGGGGTTAGAAACAGACTTTAAAAATGCATCTACCGGAATCTGGCTACTCATTAGTCTTGTGGGTGCAGGTAAAACCTCTTTTGCTCAGAAACTCTTGGCAACCGATCCCAAAGGAACTATCAGATCATCCCTTGATGAAATTATTCAGATGATGAGTTTTTATAATTATGAACCAACGATGAATAGTTTTTATGGTGGTGTAGAAAGGTCGGCTATCATTGATGGACTTATTGATGGATATAAGGTAATTGTTGACAGGACAAATATTACAAGGAAAATACGGAAACAATTTGTTTCCCTTGTTAAAAAAATCAAAGAGGTATCAAGGGAACATCTACAACTTTTTGATACACTAAAAGAGGGTATTTTTATAGAAAAATGTGAAAGAAATCTTATTGAGAGCATCCTTGTTGAGGAAAGCAGGAAAAATATCGATATCTACTCTTCTTTTTTGAAACTTGTAAGGGATTGGAAGGTAAAGAGAAAAGAACCGGGTCTCTTCACTCAAGAATCCTCATTTATCAAGAAGAAATTGAAATGTATAATACAAACAGAAATCGTTGGTGTTTATTTTGATCTTCCAGAAGAAACATGCATACAGAGAAGATTGAGTGATCCTCTTAACGTTGTAAGGGACAGGGTTCAAAAGATAAACTGGAAAGCAGTTATCCACAAAATGAAAAAAAAGTTCGAACCACCAGAAATAAACGAGGGCTTCGATAGGATATACACAGTAAACCAAACAGGCATAAAAGTAAATAGGTAAAAAAGTAGTAATAATAGAATATTAGTTTCTCGTCACTTTACTGAGTAAGAAATATGGTTTAAAGGGAGAACGCAATGAATATCAAGACAAAAGAGTGTTAAATAAAAAAATGAGTATTCTAAGGTCATTACGATCATTTGCTTTAAGAAAAGATGAAGGAGGCCATAAGATGTTATCTAAAAAAAGATTTTTTGCTTCGCTCTCACCCATTGTTTTATTCAGTCTTTTCCTTTTATTCATCTCTGGTTGTGGACTTCCTCAATTACATACTAAATCCTTACATACCGAATTAACAGATAGACAAAGTATAACACCGCCTGTCGCTAAAGTAATCCCCAAAACGGATACTCTACACGGGGAGATTCGTATTGATAATTATTATTGGCTAAGAAATAGAGCTGATTCAGAGGTGATAGGATATCTTGAGAAAGAAAATGAATATACCAAAGCCATGTTGAAACATACAGAAAAATTTCAGGAACAATTATATAAAGAACTTTTGGGAAGAATCAAAGAAACAGATCTTTCTGTGCCAGACAAAATAGATGATTATTACTACTATAAACGTACAGAAGAGGGAAAGCAATATCCAATTTACTGTAGAAAGAAGGGGAGTCTTGATGCTGAGGAAAAGATTTTACTAGATCAGAATGAACTTGCAGTTGGACATGCTTAGTTCGAGATCGGCCTTTATAAAATCAGTCCGAATCATAAATTTATTGCATATTCTGTGGACACAACAGGTTCAGAGACATACACACTTTACTTTAAGGATTTAGATACGGATGAATTATTCACGGAAGAAATCCCGAATTCAGGTTATACAGTAGCATGGGCAAATGACAATAAGACCATTTATTATACGTTATTAGATAGTACAAGGCGCCCTTATAAGCTTTACAGACATACACTGGGAACCGACTCAGAAGATGATATATTTATCTATCACGAAAAGGATAAAGCCTTTTTTCTCTATATATCTAAGACAAAAAATATTACGATTACATGAAATCTTATTCTCCATACGATAATGTGGAAGCCAAAGAGTATCCCAACATGCTTATTATAGCTGGTCTGAATGATACACGAGTTTCTTATTGGGAGGCAGCTAAATGGACTGCAAAATTAAGAGCCTTGAAAACCGATAAAAATATTCTGTTACTCAAAACAGAAATGGGTGCAGGGCATATGGGCGCTTCTGGTCGGTATGACTACCTGAAGGATATAGCTTTATTATATGCTTTTATCTTTGATTTGTTTGGAATAGAAAAATAAATGCGAAAACTACCAACACGTCAGACGAAAAGACCTGGACTAAGGGAGGACCAAGAAGGAGACAATATGTCCGATCCACTGGATTATTGGGAGCGTTATATCTTAAAAAAATAATAAATCTCTACCAATATTATCACATTGCTGTGGGGTTCAATAAATAAAAATTGTATAAAATTTAGGACATTTTTTACTTTTTTCCTTGACTTTTCATAAAATTTGATTATATTCCCCGAATGTTGAATCTATCGAAGATGGATGCACCATTAGATAGGGTAGGTCTAACAGGATAAGTAGATAAATCCAGATATAGATTTACTGGATTTGGAGAGAAAGAATAAAATATGACAGTACTATCAGCAATATTGTTATTGTTTTTGGTAATTGATCCTATCGGGAATATCCCGCTCTTCCTATGTGCTCTTAAAAAAGTAGAGCCTCACAAACATAGAAGAATTATCATACGCGAATTATGTATTGGTTTCGCTATCCTTCTATTGTTTCTTTTCTTTGGTCGCTATATCCTTTCACTATTGCAAATTTCACAATCATCCCTGGGTATAGCAGGAGGAATTATCCTTTTTATGATTGCGATTAAAATGGTTTTTTCTAGTTCAGAGAAAATATTTGAGGGTAATAACTCTGACAGTGAACCATTTATTGTTCCTCTTGCCATTCCTCTCATTGCTGGACCATCCTCAATGACCATGGTAATGTTACTTATGGCTCGTGAACCCTCACGGGTTTTTATATGGCTATTAGCTCTTGTATGCGCATGGATTATTTCCAGTATAATCCTGCTCTCTTCAAGCCGCTTACGCAAAGTCTTTGGCAAAAGAGGATTAACAGCACTTGAACGATTAATGGGAATGATTTTAACCACAATTGCTGTAGAGATGTTCATAACGGGTATCCGTCAATCATTCTTTTCATAATAGAAAATTAAACTCTTTATCCCCTCACAAGAGAGGTTTCCCAATCCCGATATCTACCTACGTCAAGACGGTGCTCCGTTCCCCTACAAGCAATGACATCTTTTTTTCTTGACTTGCAATCTCTCTTTACTATATAATCTTAGGGTGACATAAAACCAACATGAAATAACTAAAGAAAGGAGAAATTCTCATGAAAAAACAGATTTATAGTATTCTCTGTATTTTTTCCTTACTATTTGTCTCAACAATTCTATTTACTTCATGCCCGAAAAGCACAAGTGGTAATGGTGATACTACTGGTGCAGTAGTTGTTAACCACAACAGTACGATAATTTCCACTATTCCACAACAATGGATCGAACAAGCAAAAGCGAATCTCATTATTGCCTATGGTCACACTTCACATGGAAGCCAATTAGTAAGTGGAATGACTGGATTAATAAATTTTATTAGTGACCTATATGATTTCAATGGAGACGGTTCAGGAGGAGCTTTGGAATTTAGAGATACACCTTTTTCTGGAGCGGCCGATCTTGGTAATCCCGATAGAGAAGCATGGGAAGAAGCAACGAGAAATTATCTGGATGCTCATTCAGAAGTAAACGTCATCATATGGTCCTGGTGTGGGCAGGTAAGTTCAGCAACTGAATCCGACATAAATCTTTATCTCAATCTCATGGATGGTTTGGAAGAAGATTATCCTGATGTAAAATTTGTTTATATGACTGGACATGTTGATGGGTCAGGTCTGGATGGAAACCTGCATATCCGGAATGAACAGATAAGGGACTACTGTTCAGCAAACAATAAGATTCTTTATGACTTCGCTGACATAGAAGTGTACGATCCCGATAACACATATTTTGGCGATAAGATACCTAACGATAATTGTGACTACGATACTGATGGAAATGGATCAAGAGATGGCAACTGGGCGGAAGAATGGCAGGATGCTCATCCAGGGGAGTGGTATGATTGTGGTTGTGCTCACAGTCAACCTTTAAATTGCAATCAAAAAGCATATGTTGCATGGTGGTTGTGGGCACGACTTGCAGGCTGGTCTGGTTCGTAATCCAATTATTTTAAGTTGGTGATAAGTGAAGAGTGGGAGAAAGAGGACTTTTCTCGACACCATTGGGGCAGACTTTTTTTCTGGGAAGGACAGGATATATCAAAAAGGAAACAAAGAAATTTAAAGGCAATAGACTTTAATAATAGTTGCTTCACAAACACGAACTTTTTATATTATGATTGAAAAGGGGGAAGATATGTCAAATTGGAAGGAACTCGCTCATTTTCTGTATGGGAAAGGTTTCTGGTATGCAAATCCCCTCCACGAGATTGATGGTTTGACCGAGGAACAGCTCTTTTGGATTCCTGATTCGAATAGTCTCTGTATCCTCTGGCATGTAGGACACATTGCACACAGGGAACACTCTCATATTGGGATATTCCTTCAAGGTCTTGAGCCAACAATAATTCCTCCACTGTATGAAGTTTTCGGAACAGAGTGGTCTTCCGTTGAGGACATCCGACAGTCTGTAGATTCCGTAAAGAGTGTTCTTGCTTGGGTAAGTGACGTACGCAAGAAAAGTCACGAGTACATCGCATCCCTGACTGAGAATGCGTTTTTTGCAGTACCGCCAACATCAGAAGAGGGTTTGAACGTTGCTCACTGGCTTTTCATTACAACAGCACATACTGCTTTGCACATCGGTAGGATTCAGCTTCTACGTGCTCTTATTGAAGGTAAACATGAAAGGACTTGTTAAAACAAAATGACCGACTGAAACCCTGCTTTAACACATTTTATTAAAACATGAAATTTGCCTTAGTATCTTTACAATTTGAGGAAACTGCCACAGGTGGCGGAGGTGTGCATGTAAAAAATATCTGTGAGCAGTTTTTAAAAGAAGGACATACTGTTACTTTAATCTCCATTCATACTGAAAAAACACTAATCAAAGCTCAGTTGCAGGACTGGTATGTTCCATTTAGTATACAGAACCGAGAGAACTTATCGGTAGTCCGTTTCCTTATTGATAGAGATATTTCACAACCTTACGTGGGTGAGAAAAATGTGGAATTAAACAGAATTGAAAGGTTTGCTGATGCAGTTATAAAATGGATTAAGATGAAACATAATGAATTTGACATTATCAATTTACATGGTCATCATATCCTACCTGGTTTAATGGCAAAAGAACTCAAGTCAATGGGCATAAAAATTGTATCCCATATTCATTCATTAGAATCTACCTTTGTTTCACAAAAAGGTGAGTCGCTCGGCTCATTTAATGCTACCCAAGAGGTTCTTACAAAATTAAGAAAATGGGAGGGGATGAGCCAATTTGCAGATTTTATCATTGTTAATAGTCCAACAGTCCGTGATGAATTCCAAGAAATCCTTAATGGTCAAAATGTGAAAGTTGACAAGGTTGCTGATAAGATAAAACTAATTTCGAGTGGATGCAATGAAGATTTTCTGATAAGTGATGAAGAAATCATGCAAAAACTGTCTCAGTTTCCTGAAACGATAAAACTTGTTACTTTCTGTAGGATTGATCCAAGTAAGGGTATAGAATATTCAATAAACGGAGCAAAAGCTGCAGCAAGGTTGTGCTCTCACAAACTATGTTTATTTGTTGTAGGAATACCAGCCTCAGATGAGTATCTCAAGAGAATTTACTCTGAATTGTATGAAATGCCTGATAATTTAAATATAAAATTCAAATTGTTAAATGCTATAAGTCCGCCAGATGAAAAAAAAGAGATTCTTGACGATACGCATATCTATATACTACCAACATTAAAAGAACCTTTTGTATGTCTATCATAGAGGCTTCTGCCAGAGGGAATATGATTGTATCAACTGACACCAATGGTCCACAGTATATGATGTTAAGTGAGCATGACAACCATTTTGATTGGGGGATTGTCACTGACAATGGTGTTCTTGCAAAAATAACAGAAAATCATCACACTAATCTTGCAAATAATATTGGCAGGGCGATTGTCTGGACTATCGATAATTGGCAAAGCTGTACACAACGTGTCCTTGCATTCAACAAAAAAATCAGGAAGAAATGGACCTGGGAGGGAATTGCTAAACAATATTTGGAATTATTCAAAAAATAGAAGTTTTTTTTGAAAAAATCAGGCTTTTTCCTTGACTTCTCATCAGTTTTTATTATAGTTTTAATTGGAAATACAAAATTGGTATTTAACCTTTAACTTTGGAAGTTATGGCACTGATTGATGAAAAAGAATTAGATAATGTTACAAAGTCATAAAGCCAACCACCGTCCCCAATATCCAATATCAATATGGAGTATGGAGGAGGAATGAAGAAGAGAGAGAAGTATAGTCAATCCTGGCAGGGGAAAAGTTTGAACGTTAACATTTTGTATTCAAGAGCGGGAGTTGCTCAGCAGATTTGGGTCAGTAATGAGAATGGTTCTATTCTTTTCGATACAGGGGATGGAATATTGAGAGACATTATTTCAAATGAACTTGATATTGCTCAAATCAAGGCAATAGTTTTTACCCATGGTCACTTTGACCATGTAGGAGGATTGCATTCACTGCTTGGATTCCTGAGGATGAAAGGGAAAAAAGAACCACTGCACATTTTTGCTCCAGAGGGATGTATAGAAGTGTTCTCAATAGCAAACAATTTCCTAAAATGTTATCAGGATACAGTGCCTTTCGAAATTTCCTTTAGAGAAATTTACCCTCACGCAGTTTTTCAAATTTGCGATATATCAATCGAAGCTTATCCTGTCGTTCATTGCGGAGGTATAAAAGGTTCAGGAATACTGGGCGAAATTCCAGCCCTGGGCTACAGGATCTCATATAAAGGAGAAACTATTGCGATAAGTGGTGATACAGGAATGTGCCCTTCGTTAAAAGAATTGGTAAAAGGAGCAGATTTAGCAATCCTGGAGGCAACACTCAAGACAAGTAAAGGAGCAAACAAGGAAACACTTGAAAAAGTCCATCTCTCTGAGGATTTAGCAAGAGAGGTCGGAAGGTTGGCAAAAGACTTTATTCTGATCCATAAAGGAAAGTGAAAGAAGGCAAAATAAATTGTCTTATTGGTTTAATTAGTTCAATTGGTAAATTCCATGGTTAAATGTATAATTTATTAAAAAAGGAGGGAAAATGGAAAAGAAAATTGAGAATCTGAGGTGGAAACCTATGTGGGTTTCACATCTTGGGTGCATTAAAGGCTGTCTCGATTATCTGAACATAGATATTTCTGACACATGGTTGTTTGGTGCTACGGGACATGCATTTATCATCAACATAGCAAAAGAAGTTGTATGCCCGAGCGGACCCACAGCATGGCGCACCGAGATGCTTTTTAATCTTGGGAAAAACATTGGTTACACTATAGATGGAATTTTCGGATTTAAATCTAAGGATGATTTTTTTGAGAAACAGAAAAAAGCATGGGAATATATAAAAAACGCCATTGATGAAGATATTCCCTGCTATGGATAGGAGTTGGATATTTCAGAATTCTATGTTATCTATGGTTACGACGACAAGGGCTATTACTTCTCAGGACCGCTTTGCGATTCAGGCAAAGGACCCAAAATGTGGAAAGAAGTTGGCGATACTAAAATTGGCGTTTTGGAGATGTACAGTGTAAAACCTGGACAGGCTGTAGACGACACAAAAACCGTTAAGGAAGCATTTGAGTCCGCTTTGGAACACTCAAAAAGTCCAGAAAAGTGGATATTTCCTAAATATAAAGCAGGATTAGATGGTTTTGACATCTGGAAAAAGACATTGGAAGCAGGAGAAGCTGACGGATTAGGCATGGCATTCAATTCAGCGGTTTGGAGTGAGTGTCGGAACTATGCTGTTTTATTCCTGAAAGAAGCCAAAGAACGTCTCGATGGTAAAGTCGGTCCGTTGTTTGACGAGGCAATCAGTCACTATGAAATTGTTGCTCAAAATCTCAAAAAGGTCGCAGAAGCATTTCCATTAATTGAGCGTAAACCAGAGCACATCAAAGATGAAACCCGAATTTCTACTGCAGTAGAATGTCTTACAACAGCGCGTTCAGCAGAAGCATCAGGTCTGGAAGTATTAGAGAAAAT
>SOIS01000140.1 GCA_004375965.1 Candidatus Cloacimonadota bacterium
AAGTGTCTTGAGCAAGGCTCCGCTACGCTCCGCCTTCCTCAAGACAAGGAGAATGAGTGTGAAATACTCTCATAACAACTGGTACAAGAAAAGGGGGCAGACCAGTAGCAGCAACCATCCCTTGCTTTTAGTCTGAAGGGAGGTATATTAATGGTTATGATGTTCAGCCGACGAAGGCTTAATATAATGGATGATAAGAAGGGTTAAATTAGGCGCCTCAGAAGTATATGGAGAAGGTAAACACCGAAATAGAGCTGTTTGTAGGTTTTGATGTTGGAAGCAGCTTTGTGCATTATGCGGTTCTCAACGGAGACAAAGAAATAACATACTCTCCAAAGGCAATAATGCATTTTGCTAATCCGATTGGAGTAATAAAGGAAGCCTGGCGAGATATAATAAAGAGATTTCCTCAGGACAAAATAAAAAGCACCGCGTTTACAGGAAGTAATGCAAGGCTTTTTCCAAGCGTTATGGAAGATTTAATCTATGATTTCGATAGTGTAACAATTCCAAAGGGAGCAGAATTAGTTAGTCCGGATGCCGAGTATATTTTCCATATAGGAGCAAAAGATGCGTACTTTTTTTGTTTGAGGAAAATAAACGGCAAAAAGATTATTCAGGAGTGGAGAACAGGAACTAAATGTGGGGCCGGCTCCGGGATATTAATAGAGAAGCAATGTAGAAGAATGTTTGAAGGTGAGATTCCGAGTCCTGAATTGGAAAACACTCCAATAGATGGAGATGAAAGTGAAAAGGAAAACATTAGAGCAAGAAACAGGGGGAAGTTACAATCGAGACTGGAAGAGATTTTTTCGAAGGCTGAAAAAGAAGCTGAGCGGTCGAGGGAACCAAGTGAGTTTTTGGCCAGGTGCGGCGTTGTTATTCAATCTGATTTAATTCATAAGCAAAATGAAGGTACGAAGAGGGAGGATAATTTAGCGGGACTTTTTAAGGCGGTTGCGAGAAATTATAAAATCGATGTTATTGGAATGAGAGAATTTAAAGAGTCTGCGAATTCCAACACTGCGATAGCAACAGGGGGTGTTCTGACTAATAAACTTATAAGAGAAAAGTTAGAGGGTTTCCTTGGAATCTCTATAGAGAGGCCGGGACATTACCATAACATAGCGGCCATAGGCGCAGCGCTGCGGGGGATAGAAGAAAAGAACAGCTTTGTTTTTAATCTTGCCCAGCTTGAAAAAGTTGCAGAGCACAGCAGAAAAAAAAGGCAGTTTGCCCCTCCGCTTTTTGAATATATTGAGAAAGTAAGTGAAAAGAGCGAAAACTTAGAAGAAAAAATACAAAAAAAGACAGAGGTTATACTTGGCATTGATGGTGGGAGCACAACAACAAAAGGAGCTTTGGTTGAATTAAGAACAGGGAAACTTCTCGACAAGCTTTATATTAAAACTTACGGCAATCCCGAAGAGTCGCTAAAACGTGTTATAAAATATTTAGGCCGACACAAGGACAGAGTGATTGTCAAGGGGGTAGGTGCCACCGGTTCTGCAAGAAAACTGTATGAGAAAATTCTGGTTAGCAAGCGGAAATGCGAAGAATTGGCGAAAAGAGGAATAGAAATCACAGATAAAATAACTGATGAAATTACCTGTCATGCCCTTGGTGTTAAACATTATAACTCTGATGTTGATACTATCTTTGAAATTGGTGGCCAGGACATGAAGTTTACGAGTTTTGTTAAGGATGGAACAGTCAAAGAAGCAAAGATGAATTATAGCTGTCAGGCGGGTTCTGGCCAGACTCTCGAGAATATGGCTGATGTCATAGATTTGAGCGTGGAGGATTCTCTACAACAATCCGCCTTGAGGGCAAAAAGGGTTCCGGTGATTGACTCAACTTGTGGCGTCTTCATGGAGATGGATGAAAACAGGCTTGTAGCAGAAGGTTTCAGTAAAGAGGAAATATCTGCTGCGATACTAAGGGGGACAGCTGCAAGTTATTATCATAAATTTGTTGGCGGACCTCAACATGTCGGAGAAAAATGCTCTGCCCAGGGTGGCCCTCCGCTGGGGAAGGCTTTTCTTGCTGCACTTGCACAAGTAACGGACAAAGAAATAGAGGCTTATCCTCATAGGGAAATGTTCGGAGCATGGGGGCAGGCTTTAGACATTATTGAAAACATAAAACAATTAGAAGAACAAAGTAAGAGATACGAATCTGCTTTTAGAGGTTGGAATTTAGTGGATATGCCTTTTGAAAAACGAAAAATCCCTTGTAAGGAGTTATTTAAGGAAAAATCTTGTGGCACGAGAGACTGTGAACTTGAAGTATTTTCTATTGAAGATGATGAAATAGTTACAGGGGGGTTTTGTCCCCGGGGAAATTCTGAGGCGGTGAGAAAGCCGAAAACGAATTATGTTGAAAAATATCATAAGATATATGAAAAGCATTTCAAACAACAAGGAAGTTTATTAGAAGAAATAGATGAAAAAGCAACAGGGACGGTAAGAACGGTAGGAATCAAGAGGAGTACTGCGACGCTTGGGGAAAAGGGAATTTGGAGTGCTGTTTTATTTAGGAAACTTGGCTTTTGGCCTGTAGTGTCCCCGAAAACCAGTAAGGAAATTGCAAATGTGGGAATTGAGAAATCAAGAACTGATTTCTGTATCGCCAGAAAGTTGGCGACAGGACATGCAGCCGTATTGCATAAAAACCCTAACGTAGAATACCTGTTTAACCCAAGCTTTATTGAGCTCAGAAGCAGTAATCCTCCAGACTTAAAATACTGTATTTATACAGAATCAGAGGGTTATATTTTAAACGACGTGCTATGTCTTGATAAGGACAAACAAATAAATCCTGTTTTGCATTTTGGAGATGAGAAGCTTCTTATCGAAGCTTTTAGAAAAGAGTTTGATAGGTTAGGATTCAAGTTCACAAATAGACAGTTAAAAAGCGCAATTAGGTATGCAGACAAGAAAGAAGAAGAATTTAAGAATGAACTGTACAGAGAAGGAGATAGGTTCTTAGAAAGAATTGAAGAAAACAACAGAAGGGCGTACATAGGAATTGGGCGGGATTATGTATTGCTTGACCCTGAAGCCGGCTCGAATTCGGGAACTATGTTTTCTCAAGTCAGGGGTTTGGATTATATACCACAAATCTTTTTGGAACACAGATTTAAAGATATTCCTATTGAAGATGTGGTCGAGAACGAGTTCTGGGTACAGAGCGTGAAAATACTGAAGGCCAATTTATTTGTTGCAAATCACCCCAACTTATTCGCCATAAGGATGATGAATTTTGGCTGTGGGCCGGATAGTTTAAAGATTTATCAGGAAGAAAAAATTCAGCAGGCAGCAGATAAACCTATACTCGTCCTGTTGACAGATGCTCAAACGAATAATGCCCCCTTTGTAACCAGAACAGAGGCGCATGAAAGGGTTGTAAATCAAAATAAGCCCAAAAAACTAAAAATGAAAAACATACAGCTGAGGAAATATTCAACAGAGAATAATGATAGGAGGACCTGGCTGATTCCTTATATGGGTAGCGGAAGTTTTATTGCAGCTTCAGCACTTAAGCAGTTTGGAATTAACAGCATGGTATTACCCACCAATACAGAAAATGGTTATGAAATTGCGAGGAGACACATATATACAGAAGTTTGCCATCCTCTCAAAGGGGTTGTAGGTGATGCACTTGGTTTTCTCAAGGAAGAAGCTGCGAAGAAGGGCAAGAAATACGTTGAGGAAAACTATCTTGTTGTGCTTCCTACGACGAGCGGGCCCTGCAGATTTGGAAAATATAAAGAACTTTTGAGAGAATTTATGGACAGAGAGGGACTTCAAGACGTTCCGGTGGCAGGCCCCTCCTCGGAAACTGATTATTTTGACATACCTTTACCGGGAAAGTCTGGTTCATTAGAAAAAATGAGAATGCAGCAAATACTGTTCAAAGGGGTAAATGCATCCGATTGGTTAGAGGACATAACTTTAAGGTTCCGTCCGTATGCAAAAGATAAACAAAAAATAAACAAGTTGAAGGAGGAAAGATTACGTGCATTGGGAAAAATAATGGAAGAAGGTGCTGACAGTTCAAGGATAGTTAAATGGGGGAGAGAAACAGCATCTCTGTTCGAAGAAACGAATCTGCAAAATCATGAACGATTTCCCCTTGTTCTTTATATAGGGGAGATTTATATGAGGCATCACGACCCTTGCACTGATTATGTAATTGAAAAGTTAGAAGAAAAAGAGCTGGAAATGGTGCGCGATCCCGTAACAGACTGGTTAGTGTATGTAAATCAGATGAATCAAAGAAATGCAAAAAGAGATATAAGATTAGGAATTAAGAATTTCGATTTAATCAGCACATTGAAGAGGATAAAAAAATTCAGCAACTTTTTTATTAAAGGCAAATACATGTCTTATGCTGAAAAGAAAATAGCCAAACCTTTCCATGAGGTACTTTACGGCAGACACTGTCTTCCTACGCCAATGGAAATAATTGAAACCTTGGAAAAGCAGCATGAGTATCACGGAAATATTGAAGGAGAATCTCCGTTAAGTACAGGAATTGCTTATTATTTTATGCATGACCTGATTAAGCCAAAAAACAATGCTTATATCTCAGGAATATTTCATGTTGGCCCTTTTACTTGTATGCAGGAAGGGGTTGCAACAGCGAAGATAGAAGCAATGGCAAAGGAATTAAGAAAAACGAAATCAGATTTAGTTTTTCCAATTATTCATGCTTTTTTTGGGGATTCTCCGAACCCTAATTTAGATGCAGAAATTGCTGTCTTCAAAGAACAGTGCTATCAGAAAAGAGAAATGCTGAAGGAGCAATAT
>SOIS01000125.1 GCA_004375965.1 Candidatus Cloacimonadota bacterium
TAATTGAGAGCGAATGAAGTGATCGTGTCAATCTCATATTGAGAGGGAGAAATTATGGGATTGCTTCGGAAGAGATTAAGGAAGAATACTCGCAATGACTCACTTACACATATTTCTCACATGCCGAGAAAATCGGTGATTTTGCTTCCACCTGACATGAAGTTTATAGTTTGCGAAAGCTTATAGTAATACGTTCCTCCAGGTAACATATTTCAATCATGTAATTGTAAAGTATAAGAAAATGTATTTTTATTTCATCCTGATTAACCGAATTATTTCTGATAAACGCAATGGTTTACCAACCATCAGCATTGAAAGTCTGTAAACTTTTCCAGCAAGTATCAAGATACCCCATGTAGAAACTGCGAGAAGGAAGAGTGAAAGAATTGCTTGCCATAGGGATACTGTTGCTATGGAAAGACGCATAGGCATTACCAAAGGGGTGAAAAATGGTATCAAAGAAGATACAACTGATACCAGAGAATTTGGATTTTTTATCACCCAGAAGAAAGTCAAAAAGTACGGTATCATAATAACTATTACCCCTACACTCATTGCCTGGTTTACCTCCTGTTCAGAGGATACAGAAGAAACAAAAAGCAGAATAAACGATGTATACAAAGTATAGCCAAGTAAAAAGGCGGCGATAAAATAGAACAGGATTCCAGTTGGTAAGGTAAAAGCAATGTTTTTCTGAAAAATGTAAACTGCATTTCCTATAACTGTGAATCCTACGAGAAACCATGCAGTAGCTATACAAAGGAGTGATGCAGTTACACCAAGAAGTTTTCCAAGTAATAATTTAGAAGGCGATATATCAGGTAGAATAAGTTCTATCATACCGTTCAGCTTCTCTTCAACAGCGCTTCTTGCCATCAACTGAGAAGCAAATACTATGAACATATAAAGAAATATAACCATTGATATACCCACAGCAATTAGTCCACCGCCGCTCTTTTCGCCCTTTTTCGTTATCTTCTTCGGAGTAATATATATTCTTTTGCGTAATTCCTCAGCCAGTGAAATTTCTAAACCTCTTTCACAAAGCCTGTTTTTGATAGCAGCAGATGTAAGAATCCCTGCAAGTCTGTCTATTTCAACTTCAACGGTAAGGCTAAAGTAGGTTGATTTTGATGCATCGGGATCTTCAGGAATAATTATGAAGCCATCTATATCCTTGCTCATAACCTTCTCTACTGCCTGGGTGGAGTCCATTTGAATGAAGTCGTACTTATCTGTACTTTCTAAGAAGGGAATTAGTTTTTTTGAATGGTCAACAATCCCAATTTTTTTGGCTTCTTTTTCCTTAAAAGGGAGTTTGAATCCTTCTTCCGGCATAATTCGGGCAAGAAGGTAAATCAGGATAATACTGATAAGCGGAAGGATAAAAAATACTCTAAACCACTTACTCCTTATGTATTTCAGGAATTCTCTCCTGGTAATGGTAAATACCTTATTCACCACCTACCTCCTCTATGAAGATATCCTCTAAAGAGGGGTAAACCGTTCTGAATTCCTTCACATCTGCTATATCAGTTAACTCACGGATAAAATTTTCCGGTTTTTTCTCCATTATTAATATAAATCCTTTTCCCTCTTTTTTTACCTTGTTAATGCCCTGGAATTCCTCAAAATTAACGTTACCTTCTATCTCAACATAGATCTCATTTTTTATATGTTTCTTTCTGAGTGCATCCAGTGAACCTGAGTATATCTTCTCCCCGTTCTTTATGAGACATAATGAATCGCAGAGCTGTTCAGCCTGATCCATCCAGTGTGTTGAAAGAAGAACTGTTTTCCCTCTGCTTTTAAGTTCAAAAACCAGGTCACGTAATCCTTTAATTGCTATAGGATCCAAACCCATGAATGGCTCATCGAGAATCAGCAACTCGGGATCATGAAGCACACTTATGAGGAGATGCAATCGCTGTTTCAGTCCTTTAGAAAGATTCTTTACCTTATCTTTCCTCCTATCAGAAAGTTCCAAACGGCTGAGCCAGAATTCCATCTGCTTTTCTGTAATGAGTTTATCCATACCCCTGAGTCTGCTGAAAAAAATAATTAGTTCATCTATGCGCATGTCTGGATAGAGTCCTCTTTCTTCCGGCATATAACCTATTTTTTTGAATCCAATTTCTATTTCTCCCTTATCCGGGTATATTATAGAGAGAATTATTCTGATAGATGTTGTTTTTCCTGAACCATTGGGACCAAGGAGTCCAAAGACAGTCCCTTTCTTTACCTCAAATGAAAGGCCTTTAAGAGCCTCAACATTTCCAAAAGTTTTATAAACATCCTTTATTGCCAACATTTTGTTAAGATACCATTTTTTTTGAGAGCTAATAGACTCCTAGAGTTCTATATTGAAAAATAAATTAATCATTGTTTTACTCTGATTACAGCATTAAATACTATATATCAATGATAATTAAAAAGCAAGAAAAAAGAACATCAGCTTGTTTTTATTACCTTCCTTTTCCATGTTCCTGTCTTAAACCATAAGAAGGCAATAATGGTAATTACAATATTGCTGATGAACATACCCCAGAAGATACCATCTGCACCGTAATGCAGCTTTTTAGCAAGAAGCAATACAAAGGGTATCCTCAACCCCCATAAACGAATCATCTGCATTACAAACACAGGCACTGTGTGTCCTGAGCCCTGAAAAGCTCCGGTAAATACGATCATAATAGAGAAGAACAGTACTGAATAGGAGATTATCTTAAACATACGCATACCAATCTCTATAACCTCTGGATCATTTATGAAGAACTTAACTACATAGCCTCCAAAGAAGAAAAGAAGAGTTGTAAATATAAAGATAACAGAGCTGATGATTCCAACTGCTGTCCATACAGACCGTTCAGCCCTATCAATCTGATTTGCCCCTATATTCTGGGCTACTATAGTGCTTGATCCCTGGGCGAAGCCCAATGAAGGCATAACAAGCAGGGATATAATTCTATTTCCTACACCAAATGCCCCCACCACACTTGTACCAAATGTATTTACTATACCAATAAGAACTGTAAATCCCATTGCAGTACCAGTCTGGCTTAATGCAATAGGGGAACCAATTTTTAATATGGACTTAATAATATTCTTATTGAAGCGAAATCTTCTAAGATTCATTCTTATACCGTATTTGCCTGATACCAGGAATACTATACCTATAACGGATGATAGAAACTGGGAAAATACTGTGGCAATACCAGCACCTACAACTCCCAATTTTGGGAAAGGACCCCATCCGAATATCAGAAGGGGATCAAGTATGATATTCAATACAACAGAAAATCCACTTACTTTCATCGGAGTCACTGTATCTCCATAACCTTGCATGATGCCACGATATACAAAGAAACCAAATATAAATGGAATACCTACGAACATAATCCTCATATAGTTTAATGTCTCAATATATGCATCCTTAGGCGTCTGAAGCAGATTAAGAAGATGTGGTGAAAAGATATATCCTATAATGCTAAGCATAATGGATAGAATACCGATTAAAACAAAAGTATTGGTGGCTGTTTCATTAACCTTTGCATCATCTTTTGCCCCTTTGTACTGGGCAAGTAGCGTAGTTCCTCCAACAGCAAGTCCACTGGCGACAGCAATAATAACAAAGATTATAGGGAATGTTATTGTGGGGGCAGCAAGTGCAGTCTTACCCACCTTACCCAGCCAGAATGCATCTGCTAAATTATAGAGTGTCTGGAAGAGGTGTGCAATTATTATGGGTAAAGAGAGGTGTAAAATGGTCTTCCAGATTGTACCCTGTAAGATATCCGGAGGAGAGGATAATGCATTAATAAAATTAAAACGCTTCTTCCTGTCGTTACCATATTCTTGCATCAGAGTGAATGATTGATCGCTTCTCTTATTCCTTCCTTTGGTGCTTCATAACCCCATCCAATCTCTTTGCCATTTATGAAGATGCCACGGGCAATTTGATATTGGCGGAGAATCTGATGATTATCATTACAAAACTCATTAAGAACTACTAAATCACCGAATTCTTCAACAACATCACGAACCCGTTGTGCTTCTATGTTAACTGTCTGACAAAATGTACTCCAGAATAGGTCAACGACAACCTTACCTTTTACGGGTTTAAACCTGTAGGTACTTACCAGAAATTCAGGTAATTTTGCTGAAGAAACAAAGGGTTTCCAGAGAATGGCTTCTGTATCAAGGAATTCCTTTTCACCTTCAGCTGTAACTCTTCTTGTTTTTATCTTCTTAAATCCACATTTTTCAAAAAAGGGTGCAGGCATAAACCAGAAATTGCTATAGTATGCTGTAGTGACTAATCCCTTACTACCCTGTCTTCGAGCTTCTTCCTCAGCTGCTTTAATTAAAGCTCTTCCTACGCCTTTTCCTTTAACTTTTTTCATAGCAACCAAGCAGGGAATTACCATTAGTTCCTCTCCCAAAGGTCCCCATGGACAGACTTCTATGGGCATGACACAGAGGAATCCTACGTGTTTTCCATCGATAAGGGCAACCTTTACCCGTGAACCTCTTTCATACATACTTTGCAGCCATTCGAGTCGCCTTTTGGCAGATGCATCTATTTCTTCCCTGTGGAGAACATCCGATGTGTCATCAACATGGGTGCACGTTCCGACAAATCGTTCGTCAGACGGTTCCATATCATGGATTTCAAATAAAGACATTTTATTATTCTTAAATTTTTATATTTAATCCAAATATATATGCAAATTTTGATATAGTTCCTTTTAGCACCTTGGTACTGGGTTTAGAAATCCATTCATTAATGCAGAGAATCAACCAACTTC
>SOIS01000151.1 GCA_004375965.1 Candidatus Cloacimonadota bacterium
ATTATTCTTGACTTTATGGTATTGAAATGTTATGTCTTTAAAGATATAAATTTACAGTTAGTTGAGGCACAAGATAACAGGTTAACCTGATTACAAAGACAAAAAGACCTATGTCTATATTTTTTTATCTAACCAAAATCTACATCCCTTTTTATGTGCTGTTTCTTCTTGCAGCACTCGTTCTCTCCATCATTTCTTACCGAAGAATAAGGGAAGAGTTGACAAAACTCTGGCTCACTCTATACATTATCTTAAGAACTATGGTATTCTTCCTCATTTTCTCAGCTCTTTTTTCTCTTATTATAGAACTTCGTTTTTCAAAAAGAGAAAAACCCTCTGTTTTTGTTCTGCTTGATTCTTCAGGGAGTATGGATATAGAAAAAGATGGTGTTTCTCGAAAAACAGAAGCAATTCAACTGCTAAAGAATAAACTTATTCCTTCCATAGAGACAAAAGCAGATATAAGACTCTTACTCTTTTCTGATAAAATCTATGTTCCAGCCGATTCGCTATATCTAAACAAAGGAGCAACAATTATTGGAAATGTCCTTAAAGAGGCTTCCAATATAGAAGAGAAGCCACCCTCTGCACTCTTTCTAATAAGTGATGGAAGGAGCACAGCAGGTGAAGACCCTTTGGAGATAGCTAAAAGGTTGTCATTCCCAATCTTCGCTGTAAAGATTGGAAAGCTTATGGAAGAGAATAATGTTAAGATCTCAGGGTTACGGGTAAATCCAATTGTCTATAGGGGCGATTCAGTTCCCGTTACCGTCATCCTCAGTAATAGTGGCGTGGCAAGAAAGAACGTAATAATAGAGATAAAAAAGAGTGGAAGGGTCCTGGATAAAGAAAAGATTTCTCTTTTAGAGGCAGGTATTGACTACCCTGTTCAATTGACATTCGTTCCTGAAAAATCAGGAATAGAAAATTTTGAGATAACCATTAGTTCATATAAAGATGAGACAAACAGGGATGATAATAAACGCAATTTTGCTGTGAAGGTTCTTAAAAAAAGAAAAATGGTTGTTCTACTCACCTACAAATTAAACTGGGATTATCGTTTTCTCAGGGATTTTCTTATGTCACAAAAGGAAATAGAGTCTGTATGTTATGCGCAAGTTAATTCTAAGCAATTCCTCATTCAACATAGAAAGGATGAAAAAAGGGGGAATCTGAATTATGAAACAATTATAAACTCGGATATTCTAATCCTGATTAATCCTGAAACAATTGAACAGAATCTTTTCTCCAAAATAACAAAGAGAGTCTATTCAGAAGGTATGGGACTTCTACTCATAGGTAACAGACTTCCTGATTTTTCAGAATTCAGGAATGTTTACCCTTTTGTCATATCAGGTAATCCTCTCTCTGGCGATTTCGAACCGATTATTACACAAGCTGGTCGTAATTCACCAATCTTTACGACAGGCAGACATCTCCCCTCCTCTTTACCTCCTCTATCAAATCCTTTACGAATTAAAGCGGTAAAACCAATTACAGAAGTCTATCTTGAAGGGGAAAAGAGAGGTTCAATCAATGTGCCACTCTTTGGGAGTATAAATTATGGGAAAGGGAAAATTGCTGCTTTCACAGCAGAAAATGTATGGCACTGGAAGATGCTTCCTTTCGCTACAAAAGAGAGCCCACGACTCTACGATGAAGTAATGAACAACATACTGAAGTGGCTTGCTGTAAGAAAGGAAGAGGAGAGGGTTATGCTCTATATGGAGAAAACTAAACTTCTCTGGGGTGAACCTATTAATCTCTCCGTTACACTATACGATGAAATGATGAAACCATTAGAAGGAGGTATAATTGTACTCCGTCTAAAAAAAGATAACGAAGCAGTAGAAGATTTTATGATGAAAGATGTTGGAGAAGGTAATTATGAAAAGTCCGTTACAATGCTTGAACCAGGAATGTATACCATGCAAGCCGAGGTTAAATTTCCAGAGGGTATGAGAAATAAGCCAACTCTAAATTTTGAAATAGAATCACAGGAGATAGAGAATCTGAATAGAGATCCAAATCACCTTCTGCTTGATAACATATCTGATGCAAGTGGTGGAAAATCGATCTCTTCAGAAAATGTATTACAAGAAGTCAAGAGATTAGCATTAAAACCTCTCATACTCTTCACAAGGAAGAAATTCTATTTCGGGAACAACCTCTTTATACTTCTTTTTATCTCTATTTTATTCCTTCTGGAACTCTTCTTAAGAAAACTGAAGGGATTGAAATAGTGCTATGTCAAGTAAAATTAGTACCTATTATAACATGTGAGGTTTCTTTGGGAGGGAGACCTTCCAGTTTTACATCTATTTTCGTGAGCTAAGATGATTCACCAGTTATATATAAGAGCAGAATCTAACTTATTTGAAATAGAATTAGTTTAAACCTTTTTTAAAGAATTTTGTCAAATTAATAAAGCATGGAAAAGCTTGATATTCAGAAATTCAGAAGAGGTGATGAGAATCTTTTCCGTGAAATTGTGGATTCATATGGTGAAAGGTTATACAACATAGTTTTTAGAATTGTAAGAAATGTAGATGATGCAGAAGAGATTGTTCAGGAAACATTTGTGGTGGCATTTATAAAAAGAAAAGGTTTTAGAGGTGAATCGTCCATTTATACCTGGCTTGTGAGGATTGCATATAACCTCTCAATAAACCGTATTAAAAAAACAAAACCAACTGTAGAACTCGACCCGAGATTATCTTCAGGGAGTAACCCTGAGCAGGAGATTGAAAGGGAAGAGGTTGCACAACGAATAGATGAAGCAGTGAAAGAACTTCCGCCAAAACAGAGAACAGTTTTTATATTGAGGTTTTATGAAAATATGCCGTATAAAAAAATCTCTAATCTTTTGAGATGTAAAGAAGGAACTACAAAGGCACTTTACCATTTTGCAGTTGAAAAATTGAGTGCGAAATTAGGTGACCTCTATTAAAAAAGGGAGGCATTTAAATGAATTGTAAAGAGTTTTCAAATCGTTTAATGGATTATGTAGAGGGGCTTCTCCCCCACTCCCAAGAAGTTGGGATGAATGAACATATAAAGCATTGTGAAGTATGCAGATTGAGACTTGAAAAAATCGAGAAGACCCTTACAATTCTGAAGGAAGATAAGGTACCTCAACTCAGCGAAGCCAAAAAAAACATACTTTTCCCCCTCGTTATGGAACGTATCGAAGAAAGATCCATTACAAGAAGGAGAAAGAGAAAATTGGCTTATGGTTTGAGTTTTGGATTCACACTCCTTCTTGTTTCCATCATCTCAATAATTAGTATTCAAAACCGTGGAAAAACAGATATATATACACTTTTTTTCAATCCCGACCGCTTTATTTACGAGAGTAATTCTCAGGTGAATAGTTATCTTATTGAAACCTTTATAAAGGACGATACCCTTATTACAGACATCAAAAACGCAGTTGATGAAGCCTGGATGGATAAAAGTGAACTGGCTGTTCTAATAAATGAGCTCTCAGAGGAAGAGATAAATAAACTTGTTGAAAAACTGAAAAGTATTGATTTTATAGATATGCTATAAAAAAATTCTGATTGCATTGATTTTTATAAGATTACACAGATTATTTAATCAATGTAATCAGGTATAATGCCAGGAGGTTAATATGAGAAAATCTTTTTTACTATTCTTCTTAACAATTCTCTTTTCAATATCTATTCTTAGTCAGGAATTAGATTTACCACCTCTGGAAGGTGAGAAATCTCACAGGATGATTGAAGCAATAAAGATATGGAAGTTAACAGAAGTCCTCGACCTGAAGGGAGAACAGATGGAAAAATTCTTTCCAAAACTGAGAAAACTTGAAGAACACCGAAAAGGATCTTTCAAAGAAAGGAGAAGACTACTTGGAAAATTAAGGGAATTGATTGAAGATGAAGAATCGGATAAAAAGGTAATGAATAGCATAAAGAAGATTTCTGAGTTTGATAAAAAGAAGAAAGAGGAAGAGGAAAATCTGAGAAAGGAGGTGATGTCAGTTCTTAATGTAAAACAGCAGGCGAATTTGCTGCTTTTTGAGGAGAGATTTGAAGCCGAGATTAGAAAAATAATAAAGGATTTATGGAAAGAAAAAGAAATGGGATTAAAACGTGGGAAAAGATTTTAAACCAAATTGAAAAAAAGCTGTCTAAAAAGTAAAACCAAAGATGCAGGCGCCCAGAGTGAGAGAAAGAAAAAAGGAAAGAAAGGAGGTAAAAATGAAAAACTTTAATAAACTTATAGTCCTCTTTATAGTTGTTCTAGGGCTAACATTATGGGGATGCGGTAAAGAGTCTACTGGTATTGATGAACCAGAAACTGATAAAGAAGCGATTGATTTGCTCGTCAAAGAAAATCCTTCATATTTCAACACTGAAAAACACTATGGTGAGGAGGATACAACAGGGGGTTCATTGTGTGCTTTTACTCCTGTCAAAACATACTTCTGGTACAGGGAAATCGAACCTGAACCACCAATCCATATTGATATTGATATTGTTGGAGACTCAGCATTTGTTGCCTGGTCAGGAAAATTTGATGGTACACTACATCTCTTTTCATCTACTGATACCGTCTTTCCACCCGATACAATAATTCACTACACAAAAGATTTCACAGACTATGGGGAGCGGTATGCTATCTTCAAGAGACTCTTTCCAATGGATGAAGACCCTCAGCACAGAAGAGGATGGAGATTAGTAATGGTATCAGGTGCTGAAATTATATCAGATCCAAATACAGTTCAGATTGACAGTGTACGTCTGAATTCGGTAAGC
>SOIS01000132.1 GCA_004375965.1 Candidatus Cloacimonadota bacterium
ATGAGTATGGTGGGGTGAGCGGTCTTATAACCATGGAAGACCTCATTGAGGAAATTGTTGGTGAGTTACAGGATGAACTTGACAGGGAAGAAACACCTATCAAGGAGATAAAAAAGGGTATTTATCTTGTGAATGCAAGGATTGAGTTAGATGATTTCAACGAAATAATGGAAACAAATTTTGATATCAAGGATGTTCAGACTCTTGGAGGACTTGTTGTGCATACATTAGAGAGAATACCCCAGAAAGGTGAAATAGTGATACTTGACAACATCTCAATCCAGATTATCGGCGTTTCAAAGAGAAGGGTATATAGGGTACTTGTAAAAAAGACAAGGAGGTCGAATTAGTGGAACACACCAGGTTTGTTCATCTCCATGTCCACACGGATTATAGTCTTCTTGATGGTGCATGTAAGATTGGGGAAATTGTAGAACAGACAAAAGAATGGAAGATGCCAGCCCTTGCTATTACTGACCATGGAAATCTCTATGGTGCAATCAGATTTTATAAAGAGGCATTAAAGAATGGTGTCAAACCCATTATAGGAATGGAAGCTTATGTTGCAAAGGAAGACCTCCACAAAAAACCATCGAACCAGAAAGAGAATTATACACATATTACTCTTCTTGCAGCAAATGAAGAAGGTTATAGAAATCTTATGAAACTTTCTAGTGTTTCCTACCTTGAAGGATTCTATTATAGACCAAGGATCGACAAAGAAGTGCTTCACAAATATCACAAAGGACTTATAGGAATGTCTGCCTGTTTACGAGGAGAGATTCCTCAAGCACTAGTAAACGATAATTATAACAGTGCTAAAAAATCTGCACTTTTTTATAAGGATCTTTTTGGGGAAGGAAATTTCTATCTTGAATTAATGAGGGTTGGTATTGAAAAAAGCGAAAAAGTTACAGCTGATCTCGTAAAACTTTCAAAAGATCTAAAAATCCCTCTCGTTGCAACAAATGATGTGCACTACCTTACAAAAGAAGATGCTGAAGCACATGATGTTCTAATGGCTCTCCAAACAAAAGATGCGCTCCAGGATGAGGGACGATTCAAATTCGAAACAAAAGAACTCTATTTCAAATCGCCTGACGAGATGAAAAAGCTGTTTCGTGATATACCAGAAGCAATAGAAAATACTGTTCTGCTTTCCGAAAAATGCAATGTTGATCTCCAACTCGAGATTATGAAGGTACAGCTCCCACACTTTTCATTACCGGAAGGTTACACATCGGCATGTGAATATCTCTCCTATTTAACAAGGAAAGGAACGGAGGGAAGATTCAATGTTATTACACCCGAGATAGAAGAAAAACTAAATCTCGAACTTGAAACGATAAAAAAGATGGGTCTGTGTGATTATTTTCTAATTATAGAAGACCTGATTCAATTCGCAAGAGAAAAAGAAATAAAGGTTGGACCAGGAAGGGGTTCTGCAGTAGGGAGTCTTGTCCTTTATGCTCTCGGTATAACAAATATCAATCCACTCGATTTTGGTCTTATATTTGAAAGATTTCTCAACCTTGAACGTATCACAATGCCAGATGTTGATATAGACTTCTGTGATGATAGAAGGGGTGAAATAATTGAATATCTTTTTAGAAAATATGGAGAGAAAAGTGTTGCACAGATCATCACATTCAGTAAACTTGGAGCAAAAGGTGTAATTAGGGATGTTGGACGTGTTTTAGGGTTACCTTACGATGAAGTAGACAAGATTGCAAAACGTGTACCTGATGAAATGGATGTTACGATAAAGACCGCGTTGGAGGACGAAAATTTCTCAAATTTAATCAAGAAGAAAAAAGAGTATAAGAGGCTCATAGCTATTGCTCAAAGACTGGAAGGATTAAACAGACATGCCTCCATTCATGCATCAGGAGTAGTTATTACACCCGGAACATTAACTGATTATGTTCCTCTTTATATGAGCCGTGATGAAGGAAAGATAGCGACGCAGTATGATATGAAATCCGTTGAACAGGTAGGTCTTCTTAAAATAGATATTCTTGGTTTAAGAACCCTAACTGTAATTGAAAATACTATGAAGCTACTCGAGGAAGAAAATAAGAGGATAGATATTGAAAAAATTCCTCTTGATGATCCAAAAACATACTCCCTGCTTAAAAAAGGAGACACAACAGGTATATTTCAGGTAGAGGGTAGTGGAATGAGAGAAGTTTTGAAAAATTTAGCTCCTGATAAATTCTCTGATATTATTGCTGCAATTGCACTATATAGACCTGGTCCAATGAAATTTATTAACGAATTTATACTCAAGAAGAAGGGAAGAAAAAAGGTTACATACCCCCATCAGCTCCTCGAAGATGTTTTGAAAGATACATATGGAATAATGATTTATCAGGAACAGGTAATGCAGACTGCAAGTGTAATTGCAAATTTCACACTGGGGGAGGCGGATATATTGAGAAGGGCAATGGGGAAAAAGATGCTTGATGAAATGGATGCGAAGAGAGAAAAATTCATAAAGAATGCGAAGAAAAATCATATAGATAAAAAAACTGCTGAAGAGATATTTGAGATGATGATTCCGTTTGCAGGATATGGGTTTAACAAATCACATGCAGCTGGATATGCATTACTTGCATACGAAACAGCATACCTCAAGGCACATTATCCAGTAGAATTCCTCGCTGCCAGCCTCAGTTCTGTTATGGACAATAGCAAAAGGGTTCGTCTATTTATAGAAGATTGCAAAAGCCATAACATAGGAGTTCTTCCACCAAGTATAAACAGTTCTTATGTGAAGTTTAAACCTGTTCAGGGAAAGATCTACTTCGGCCTGGCTGCAATTAAAAACGTTGGAGAAAAAGCCGCACAACAGATAGTAAATGAACGGGAACGAAACGGACCCTATAAAGGACTTTTTGATTTTGTTCTTAGGCTCACTTCCGATATTGTGAATAAAAAGGCAATAGAGGGGTTGGTCAAGGCAGGTGCTTTTGACTGTGTAGAAAAGAGCAGGGCAAAACTTTTTGCTTCCATTGAGAATGCTTTGAAGGAGATGAGTGGTTTCAGAAAAGAAAGGTCATTTGGTCAAATAAGCCTCTTTGATTCAGTTCCTGGTATGAGTCCTGGAAGAGGGAAACTTCTGAATGTTAAAGAATGGAGTAAAATTAAAATATTACTTAACGAAAATGAGTCGCTTGGTCTATATTTTTCAGGTCATCCTTATGAAAACTATTACGAAGAAGTAAAATGGTTTACAACACATTCCTCGAAGAATCTGGATTCAGTTTCTGATGGGAAAGAGGTCGTTTGCGGAGGGATCATTGAAGAAAGAAGAAAGACAAAGGATAAAAAAGGGAACGACATGACATTCCTGACTCTTGCTGATTTAGATGGATACTATAATGTAGTCGTGTTTTCAACATTGTTCAAAAAATACTGGCAGGATTTAAGGGTGGGCAATGCTATTGTTATAAAGGGACAGAAAGGAACGAATGCCAGGAAGTCCGAAAAACCAAGTATCGTTGCATCAAGAATAGTAACTATTGATGAAATAAGAGAGAAATTTATAAAACGGATAGAACTCCATCTTCCTGTTGAAATGTTAACGGAGAGACTTATCTTGGATATCAAGAAGATTTTAGATAACCATCCCGGGAAAACGGATTTCTATGTAATGGTTAAAGATTATGAGGAAACACTTCCCCTTAAATCTGATGCAGGTGTTGAAATATCAAAGGAATTGATAGACTCCTTCGTAAAGCTTACTGGTAAGGATGCCGTTAAGATAGGAGGCAAAGATATTTAACATAGCGTTCCTTCTTTTTATCGTAACCGCTTCTCCGTCAGAAAAACAGCTCTCTTTTGCCAATTATCTTTTTGAGGAAGGGGACTACTTTAGAGCTATTACAGAATATAAAAGATTTATATTTCTCTCTCCCAATCCAGAGGAGAAACTATTTGCTAAAAAACGGATTCTTGAATCGTATAAAAAAGCTGGTAGATATGAAGATGCACTATGTCATCTTGATACATTTCAAAGCAAAAGATACAGAAATATGGAGAAAGGAAAACTCTATCTCTTAATGGGTAATGCTGAGAGAGCACGAATTTTTTTCGAGATAAACAATTCTGATACCGTAAGAATTCTAAAAGGGTGGTCTTATCTGGAGGAGGCAAACTGGGAAAACTCGGTAAAAGAATTTTCATTGGTATCAAATGATACAGCCCTCGCTATTACTGCTAAAAGGTTAACCCAATATGCTGCGAAAGCAGATAAAGAAATCGTTCAGAAGAATGCTTTGCTCTCAGCTCTTTTTTCATCTATTGTCCCTGGTGGAGGAAGGTTTTACACGGGTAGATCTGGGGATGGTCTTTTTTCCTTTCTTACAGTAGCGATTCCAGGCATAGTCTCCTACATCTACTGGAAAGAAGATAGAAAAAGAGCCTTTTCAATTGCTATTGGATTTACCGCAATCTTTTATATTGGCGACATTTATGGCTCTTTCGTCTCAGCAGAGGAATTCAACAAGGTTAAGAAAAAAGAGTATATTGAAGAGATTGAAAAAGAACTTCACATAAAAGAAAGGTTTATTAAATGAAAGGAGGTGATTAGATATGCCACGAGGAACGGTCAAATGGTTTAATGAAAACAAAGGTTTTGGTTTCATTCAACAAGAAGATGGACCAGATGTCTTTGCACATTTTTCTGAAATTTCTGGAGAAGGTTTTAAGACCTTAGCAGAAGGTGATGAAGTAGAGTTCGATATCGTTGAAGGAGATAAGGGACCAAAGGCAACTAAT
>SOIS01000149.1 GCA_004375965.1 Candidatus Cloacimonadota bacterium
TGTATACGATGTGAGTGGACGTCTTACTGATGTGCTTATAGATGGGGTAGTAGAGTCCGGTTATCACAGCATTGGTTTGGATACGAAGGGATATGCAAGTGGTATCTATTTCTACCGTCTTATTGCAGGAGGTAAGACCTTCACGAGGAAGATGATAGTGGTTAAGTAGATATAATTGTAGGGGCAGATCCATGCCTGCCCCGTTAGAGGGAATCCTCTAATGGGATGTGTCTGCCCTTTCCATTTTGGGCAACCGCCTTGTTAGATAATTTTATATCTAACGGGGTAAACGTTAGAAGGCGCAGAATATGAGTGTGAGGTTACGTGTATTTTCTTTTTCCATGTTTCACCAAGTTAATTTACACACTTAAATGTCTTAACAAATAAGACGGGGAGGCGGATAAAATCTGCCTCCCCGTCAGCCATAGTCGTTACTTGAGGATCAAAAACTCTACCCTTCTATTCTTCACGCGTCCTTCTTCTGTATCGTTCGAGGCAGCAGGCTTTGATTCACCATATCCTTTAGTAATGAGTCTTGCAGATTCAATACCGTGTTTTGTTACAAGATAATTTTTCACAGCATTAGCTCTTTCTTTCGATAGCTTAAGATTGTAAGCATCAGTATTAACATTATCAGTGTGACCCTGGACCTCTATTGTGATATTGGAACCTCTACTTAGAATTGTGTTGATTGTCTTCACCGCACCGTCCAATACTGGATAAAATTCGGGTTTTATTTCGAACTTATCAGTTTCAAAATAAACCTTTGGAAGCACAAGCTTGTATTCTTTCTTACCCAGAGCTATTTCAATCTCAAGTGTCTCACCTGCTTCGATTGTGATATTTCTTTCATAAGGCAGATAGTCCTTATCTTCAGCTATAACCTTAATTGTATGAGAACCAACGCCCAATGTCTTCACAAGTTTTTCAGTTACAATCTCGGGTTCCAGAGTGCCAATACTAACCTCAGCTGCTACCGGTTCTTTGCTTTCCATGTCCAAAATAGTCAATACTAACATGCCTTCTTTTGAAACAGGAATAAGTGTCACATTAACAGGAGTAGTTTCACCTGCTTTAACTAATAAATCTACACTATATGGTTTATAGTCCTCAGCCTTTACACTTAACTCATATGAACCAGGTTCAAGTTCCTTAAATTCAAATGAGCCATCAATGTCGCTCTCCGTTGATGTTAAGAAAGTTCCTTCTTTGTAAATGGCAACATCTGTTTCAACCGGGTCTTTCGTTTCGCTATCAGCTGCTGTACCAGCAATCTCACCAAGTTTTGGTTTTTCTGTGACAAAATCATAGCAATAGGAAACCCCGAAAACTACTGCCCATGCTGGTGCAAGACCATAGCCGGTAGTTTTATAATAGCTGTCTGTAAGCGCAGTAGGAAATGCCCTCTCATTTTCATCTTCAAAGGCACGGATGTCAACTGCAAAATCTATATTAAAGTGTCCTAATCTGAGACCTACTCCGGGTGTTATATAGTTTGCATTAGAACCAAAGAGTTCATCATCATTGAATGTAAATATACGTGCCTTTCCACAATAGTCAACTCCGCTTATTTCGATGAATGGAACAACACGACCAAGATCGTAGCTTAGCGCCCCTTTATAGATGGAGTAATTATTTTTCAAACCATATTTTTTGTCGTTTATGTTTCTATCAGCATAACCAAGATTTATATCTAAAGTTAGTTTGTTCACCTTTATTGTTAAGAGACCAAGTAGTCCCATGTCTGTTGCACCACTTGTGAAATATCGGAATACACCACCGTCTTCTGCACCGGTAGGAAATGAGATAAATGGATACAGACCATACAATACATTTCCTTTCCCAAACCCAAGTTTTGCACCAATCTTTGTGTCACCGAGACCAGTACTTGTTATATTGTGGTCAATATCCACATAGTCAATTCCATCACCGAGATAGGAGCTCGAAATGTTAAACGAGAAGTTATCTGTTATTGCATACCCAAGCCCAAAATATAATCCCCATCCAGTGTGATTCGCTTCCCCACTTAACTCACCAATGGTAGTGACATCCCTTTTTTCGCTGAACCATCTATAATAAGCCCCGCCATGGAAATGTCCGGCTGATCCATTCTCCACAGATATAGAGCGGAATAGACCCTGTGTTCCATCTATATTTGGATGCCCAAATGCAACGGAAACAAAAGCCAACAATATAAAAATAATTAGAATTTTCATTTCATCTCCCTTCTTTTCCTCGTTTTATCCTGAACTTTTTAACTGGAACTCTCATAAATCTAAGTGAATTACCTCCTTCATGTCAGGGGAATCCCCTTAAAGAACTCACCTCCTTTCTAAAAATTTTGTATTCTATATCAAACTTACGAAGAAATGTCAAGAAAAAACAAAATCTTTTTATACCTTTATCCTCCATCGTTAATCCTGTTTAGTCATTTTGATGTTTTGGTAACCCAATTACTCGATAGCTTAATAACCGGTTTTCTTAATACGTTTTTCTTTCCTCCTGGAGTGCCCACTGCTTAAAAACCTCTATACATTCGTCCCTCAGGAAATCGCCTTTTATCTCTATTTTGCTTTTGCAAAGGGATTTCATCTGTTCGTTCGAAACAAGCATCTCATTAAATCCAAATCCCTTAGCATCCTTTATGCGAGCGCCATATACAATTTTTGAAATCCTTGCCCAGTAACAGGCAGCAAAACACATAGGACAGGGTTCACAGGTAGAATAAACAATACATCCCGACAGATCAACAGAGTTTAATTTCTTACAAGCTTTCCTGATTGCATTTATCTCGGCATGAGCAGTTATATCACCATCCTTCCAAACAGTATTGCTCCCAGAGCTTATAACCTCTCCATTCTTAACGACGCATGCTCCAAAAGGAGACTGCCCATTCTGAACACCATACCGCGCCTTCTCAATAGCAACTTGCATAAAGTTTTCGTCGTTCATAATGCAACCAATCAAACCTGATATTTATTCAACTTTCGAAGTATCTCCCCAGTAGTTACTGGAATTGCAAACCCGTGCGAAAGGTTGAAAAGGCTTGCCGTATGAATCTCTTCATCGTATGTACCTGTCCCATCAATGGTGAAATAGACCTCATAACCTCGCTGAAATGCTTCCCGTGCGGTCGTTTCACAGCAAAGATGGGTCATAACGCCACAGATTACGAGCTGTTTTACACCTTTACTCTTTAATATTCTTTCAAGTTCTGTTTTGAAAAATGCGCTGTATCCTGGTTTCAACATTACTTTCCCCCTGTCTGTATTGAGTTCCTTGGTTATGAAACTTTCAGGGTCGTCAACCGTCAGGACTTCTCCCCACCATTTATTCATTATATCATCCGGATCTTCCTTCAGAACACAATAACGTGTGAAAATAACAGGAAGGTTTTTTTCATAATATTTCTCAACAAGGTTTTTTATTTGTGAAAGAATAAATTTCCCTACAGGTATAAATGCGTGAGCATTGTCGTCGAGAAAGTAATTCTGCATATCAATAACTAAGAGAGTGGAAACCTCTGGTTTGAAGACAAAATCTTTGTGTCTCTTTCTGTGAACTTCCAATTCCTCCATCCATCCCGCTATCTTCTCTTTAACATTTTTAAAAGTAATATACTCTCCCCTCATTGTTAATAACTTATAAGTTATATCTTCAAAAGTCAAGAAAAATATTTTCCATAGATTATTACAGATGAAACATTCATAATTACTGAGTTTAAAAGAAAAGTTAAAATCTCTTTAAATCCCTGTTGATAATAATTTTGATTTCTCTTTGAAAAACTCTTTGGTCTCTGTAGTTTTGTACAAAAAATGTTGACAGAGAAGTCAGTCTATGGTATGAATAAAAAATGGAAGGTTTAAGTAAGTACCTGAAAAAGGAAAATATAGAGATTTCTCTACTGGGGAAGACAAGGGAAGAGCTCTGTATGGAATTACTGACCCTGCTTGAAAAAGGAGATGAGATACAGGATAAAAATTCTATTCTAAAATCTATAATTACAAGAGATAAAGTTATAGATTCCCATGTGGGTAAGGGTGTAGTATTTGTCAGGCTCCCTTTAGAGAAACAGAAAAATATATCACTTGTCATAGGTATTAAGAAAGAGGGGCTGGATGAGGAAGTTTTTGATAGGGAAAAGATAAAAATATTTCTTATCATTATAACGCCTGACTCAGGAAATGAGGAGTATATTAACCTTGTTTCTGAGATGTCAAATCTTCTTAATCAAGGTTCTATCAGGGAGGATATTCTGGATGCAAAAGATGCAGAAAGAGTGAAAAAGATCCTCCTTGGACAATGAAGAAAAATCCCTGGATACCTGTAATTCTTATCTCACTTTTTATTCTCATTCTAACATCCATACCAAGAATTCCCACACCTGAAAGAAAGATCCACTTTCTTGATAAAATTGCACATTTTATTATCTATTTCATATGGGGTTATTCACTCGCAAGAGTGTGGAGGATGAAAACAATCCGTACAAAACTGTTTATCTCATCCATTATAATCTTCATTATACTTTTCCCTGTTTCTGATGAACTTCACCAGTATTTAATACCAGAAAGGAATCCTTCTTTTCTTGACTGGGTGTGCGATATTGCTGGTGCAATAACCGGCTTTTCTATTTTTACAAAATGGAAGGGTATCAGAGGTTTTTGACAAAGGGTTCAAAGCCATTTAATCCTTTAGAACTCGCAAAAGAGACCGAAGATATTGTTATCAAAGATGATGCAAGAAAATATACTGCATTCTACTGCACAGGTGTCT